>NZ_JAFMFX010000110.1:0-3013 GCF_017855895.1 Vulcanococcus sp. CPBay_Sum15L08_68
GACGCCCTGGTCCGGCTGGTGCAGACCTTCGCCAGCCGCAATCCCTTACTCGACGGCCATGGCAACTTTGGCTCGGTGGACGACGATCCACCGGCCGCCATGCGTTACACGGAGACGCGTCTGGCGCCCATCGCCAATGAGGCGATGCTCGATGAGATCGGCAGCGACACGGTCGATTTCGCCAACAACTTTGATGGCTCCCAGCAGGAGCCAACCGTGCTCCCGGCCCAGCTGCCCTTCCTGCTGCTGAACGGCTGCACCGGCATCGCCGTGGGCATGGCCACCAACATCCCTCCCCACAACCTGGGGGAGGTGGTGGATGCCTTGATTGCCCTGGTGCGCAAGCCTGAGCTGAGCGACGAGAAGCTGCTGGAGCTGGTGCCGGGCCCCGACTTCCCCACCGGCGGCGAAGTCTTGACCGGCAGCGGCCTACGCGACACCTATCTCTATGGCCGCGGCAGCATCCCAATGCGGGGCGTCGCCCACATCGAGGAGATTCAGCCGGGCAAAGGACGCCACAAGCGCGGAGCCGTGGTGATCACCGAGTTGCCCTATCAACTCAGCAAAGCGGGCTGGATCGAGAAGCTGGCCGAGCAGGTCAACGACGGCAAGATCAACGGGATCGCGGACATTCGCGACGAGTCCGACCGCGACGGCATGCGGGTCGTGGTGGAGCTGCGCCGGGACGCCAACCCAGAGAAGGTGTTGGCCGATCTGCAGCGGCGCACGGCGCTGCAGAGCAACTACGGCGCGATCCTGCTGGCCCTGGTCCACGGCAAGCCGATCCAACTGAGCCTGCGCCAGCTCCTGCAGGAGTTCCTGGACTACCGCGAGCTGACGATCATTCGGCGGACCAAGCACGCCCTCAAGCGTGCGGAAGATCGCTTGGAAGTGGTCGAGGGTTTGATCACCGCCCTCAATGCCCTGCAACGGGTGATCGAGATGATCACCGCCGCACCCGATGCCTCCAGCGCCAAGGCCAGCCTGCAGGTCCACCTCGACATCAATGAGCGCCAGGCCGATGCGGTCCTCGCCATGCCCCTGCGCCGGCTGACGGGCCTCGAGCAGGAAAGCCTGCGCAAGGAGGCGGACGACCTGCGCCAGGAGCGGGCCCGCCTGCGTCACCTGCTGGATGAACGTCCGGCCCTGCTCGACACGATGGTGGCGGAGTTCAAGGCCCTGAAAAAGCGCTTTGCCACCCCCCGCCGGACGCGGCTGGTGGAAGGTGGCGATGAGCTGGTCGCCCAGCGCACCGCAGCCCAACGGCCCAACACGGAACTACTGCGCCAGCGCGCCTTTGAAGGGCTGCCCAGCGATGGCCGCCTGGTGATCCAGGCCGATGGGCAGGTCAAGGTGATTGGCCCGCAATTGCTGGGACGGCTTCACCTCGATGAGCCAGCGCCCCTAGGGGACAACCCCTCACCCGCCCGCCTGATCCTGCCGATCAGCAGCCGTCCTGCCCTGTTGGCCTTCACCGATGCAGGTCGTGTGGCCTTGCTGCGCTGGGAGTTTGCAGGGCAGAACCCAGGGACCCTCGAGAAATTCCTACCCGAGGGGATGAGCGGAGAGCGGGTGGTGCAACTGCTGCCGCTCCCGCAAGAAGCGGAAGGAAAGAGCGTGGGCCTACTGAGCAGTGATGGCCGGTTCAAGCGTCTTCCTCTGGCTGAATTCCAAGACCTCTCGGGTCGGGCCACCTCAATCCTCAAGCTCAAGGAAGGGGTCAGCCTCAAGCGCGTGGTGCTTTGCCAGGACGGGGACGATCTGGTGGTGGGCAGCAGCACCGGTCGCCTGCTGCGCCTAGAAGTCAACGAAGAGAACCTGCCGGTGATGGGCAGGAACGCCCAGGGTCCAGTGCTGTTGCGCTTACTGCCTGGGGAAGAGGTGATCGGAGCTGCAGCAGTCGATGACGAGGGAGATGTCTGGCTTGCCACGAAACATGGCTCGATCAAGCAGCTGGCCGCCGCTGAGATCCGTGAGTGCAACCGCGGAGACATCGGCCAAATCTGCATGCGGTTTGGACAGCGCGACGATCAGGTCGTTGACCTGCAAAGCAGCAATACTCGTGTCCTCGGGGCTCTGCTCAGCGACGGCCGCAGCTTGAGGATCGACTCCGCGGAACTCGCTGGCAGCCCTGATGGAACGCAACAACTGGGGCTCGGCAGCAAGGAGGCCCTGGCGGAGTTGGTCCCCCTGCTGAGCTGAACTAGGCCGCCACCGGCTCGGGCGGGTGCTGCTCCAACACCTGCTTGAGGTAGCGCCCGGTGTGGGAGCTCGGATGCTCCGCGACCTCTTCTGGGGTCCCCGTCACCACAATCTCTCCACCCTTGTCACCACCCTCGGGACCGAGGTCGATGATCCAGTCGGAGCAGCGAATCACATCCAGGTTGTGCTCGATCACCAAGATCGAGTTGCCCTTATCCACCAAGCGCTGCATCACATCCATCAACTTGTGGACGTCGTAGAAGCTCAGACCCGTCGTCGGCTCATCGATCAGATAAAGGGTCTTGCCGGTGGCCCGTTTCGAGAGTTCGGTGGCCAACTTCACCCGCTGGGCCTCACCACCGGAGAGGGTCGGTGCGGGTTGGCCGAGTTTGACGTAACCCAAGCCCACATCCACCAGGGTGCGCAGCCGATCGGCCGCCTGAGGAATCGCTGAGAAGACCTCACAGGCCTGCTCCACCGTCATCTGGAGCACATCGGCGATGGTGTGGCCCTTGTATTTGACCTGCAACGTCTCGCGGTTGTAGCGAGCACCCTTGCAGACGTCGCACTGGACGTAGACGTCAGGCAAGAAGTTCATCTCAATGACGTTCACGCCCTGGCCGCTGCAGGCTTCGCAGCGACCGCCCTTGACGTTGAAGCTGAACTGACCGACGGCGTAGCCGCGAGCCTTGGCCTCGACCGTCGCGGCAAAGACCTGACGGATCGGATCAAACGCTCCGGTGTAGGTCGCCGGGTTGGAGCGAGGCGTGCGGCCAATCGGTGATTGGTCAATCACGATCACCTTGTCGAT
>NZ_JAFMFX010000048.1:0-13711 GCF_017855895.1 Vulcanococcus sp. CPBay_Sum15L08_68
TGGCTCCTCCAATTGAGCCGTATCCGATGGGGGGGTGACGTAGTCAGCGTTACGTCCTGCTGATCGACATTGACCCGCCGCGGCCAAGGCCTGCTGAAGATCCTGGCTACAGCTGAGCACCCGGGACCAGCTCGGCAGTTGCTGAACCGAGGGTGTCTCCATCAGATCCTTGATGGCCGGCCGCAGCAGCTGCGCAAAGTCCTGAACGGCCAGTTCTTCGCCATGGCGGTCATGGGGGAGGCCATTGATGGCTGAATCGAGCCCGAACTGCCGGACCCGATCTTGGCCGACCCTGCGATAGAGCGCTTCCAGGGTGGGGAGTTGCTCGTTGAGCAAATTGCAGCCCTCGTGCTCCATCAAGCCCCGCAGGACCGTGCGCAGGATTTCGCTGGCCATCCGCTTGAGTCCCTGCTCAGGGGTCGCCCCGAGATCCTTGTGCTTGTGGTCAAACACCCCCAGGTCCACCTGGGCAATCCGACTCATGGCGACGTGGCGATAAACCTCGGAGAGCAATCCGATCTCCAAGCCCCAATCGCAAGGAATTCGCAAATTCATCGCCAAATCGGTCGTGAATGCAAACTCACCGGCCAAGGGATAGCGAAAGGACTGGAGATAACGGAGATAGGGAAGAGGGCCGACGATCTGCTCCAAGCTGCTCAGTAAGGGACCCACGAACAAACGGGTCGCCCTTCCCTGCAAAGCATGGGTTTCTAGGGAAAGCCTGCTGTAGAAGGCTTTGACATAGGCGACCCCCGTGGAGCGATCCAACAGGGGCTGGAGCATGCGCTGGGGATAGGCCGACGAAAACGTCCGGATGTCGGCGTCGAACAGCCCGACAACTTCAGCCTCGCGGCAGGCCACCCCCAAGCCCTGCCAGACGGCCCATCCCTTGCCAGGGGGACCAAGAACGTCAAGACCTAAGGATTTGACTGACTGCAGCAGCTCGATGACCGCCGGGCCATTGGTCCAGTGCACGTGCACGGGGAAGGGCATCGCCGCCCAGAACGCCTCGGCCTCATCCACCTCCTCAACGGAGTCAGCCGCCAGGGCGATGACGAGCGACTGCAGACCTTCGAGCCCCGACAACACCTCACGGATCAGGCGCAAGGCCGGGCGGCGGAACTCCTCCATCAAGCAGGGGAGCAGCAGAGCCGTCGGACGATCACGTAATTGCTGATGGAACAGCTCAGGGGCTGCCCCTGAGAAGCCGTAGTCATGAACAGTGGTGATCAGTCCTTGCTGGAAGTCCATGCAGTAATCGATGCAACAACACCCAGGAGCCAGCTGCTCGATATCTGGTGGAGTGGAGGGAGCGCTGGTGGTTGGGTTGGACCGGCAGAGACAGCTGGAACTGTTACTGGGAGGTCTTTACCCGGGGCAGTCTTCAAACGAGATCAAAAGCTTGTCGTCGCATTTGCTGCAGTCCGAGTGTCTCGGTGCGCAGACGCACACCCAAACGCAGCGCCCCTGGAGCAGCGCAACCTGCGTGCTGATCTGCTACGCCGATTCGGTGATCGAAACCGATCGCACCAGCCTTCCTCTACTGCGAGAGCTGCTGAATGGCCCGCTACTCGCCCTCTCCTCCATCGTCCATGTGCTGCCCTTTTGGCGCTCCACCAGTGACGGGGGCTTCGCAATCTCCAGCCACGAGGAGCTCGAGCCGCGCTTCGGTGATTGGAAGGACCTGGAGGCCCTGAGCCACGGACGTCTCCTGATGGCGGACCTTGTGCTGAACCACGTCTCGGCCTCCCACCCTTGGGTCCACCAATGCCTCCAAGACAGGGCACCCGGCAGCTCCTGCATCCTGCAGGCCAGTCCTGATGTCTGCTGGTCGGATGTCGTGAGGCCCCGCAGTTCGCCCTTGATCAGCAGCCTGGCCGGCCGCAGCGGCAGCAAGCAGGTCTGGACCACCTTCGGTCCGGACCAGGTGGATTTGAACTGGCAGGAGCCAGAGGTGCTGCGGCACTTCAACCGTCTGATGCAACGCCTCTTCCGCCACGGCGTCGGCTGGTTGCGGCTGGACGCGGTGGGGTACGTCTGGAAGGAACGCTTCACCAGTTGCATCCACCGACCTCAAGCCCACGCCATCGTCCAAGTGCTCCGCCTCCTGCAGGAAGCCCACGCCCCTGGGGGGGCCGTGGTGACCGAGACGAACGTGCCGGAGGCAGAGAACCTC
The DNA here is from genome assembly GCF_017855895.1 of Vulcanococcus sp. CPBay_Sum15L08_68. Lineage (NCBI taxonomy): Bacteria > Bacillati > Cyanobacteriota > Cyanophyceae > Synechococcales > Synechococcaceae > Vulcanococcus > Vulcanococcus sp. CPBay_Sum15L08_68. The sequence continues at coordinate 2,177 of NZ_JAFMFX010000048.1, forward strand.
TCCTATCTGCGGTCCGGGCGGGAAGCGCACCTGGCCTACAACTTCCCCCTGCCTCCGCTGTTGCTGGAGGCGAGCCAGAGCGAGCGCTGCGATCTACTCAACCGCTGGCTAGCGGGTTGGCCAGAACTACCCGAGGGCACCAACCTGCTGAACTTCAGCGCCAGCCATGACGGGGTTGGGCTTCGACCACTCGAAGGCCTGATGGATCAGCCCCGGTTACTCCAACTTCTGGCCGGGTGCGAACAACGGGGTGGGCTGATCAGCCACCGGCGCCTCAGTGATGGCACTGAAGTTCCTTACGAAATCAACATCAGCTGGTGGAGTGCCATGGCCGATCCCGGTCGGGACTCACGGCGCTGGCAGCGGGAACGCTTTCTGCTGAGCCAGCGCTTCAAGCTGGCCCTACCTGGGGTGCCTGCGTTTTATCTACCAGCCCTGCTGGCGGCCCCAAACGACACCGCTCGCTTTCAGGCCAGTGGCCATCGCAGGGACTTGAACCGGCCGCAGTTCCATGCTCAGGCACTGCAGCTGCAACTCCAGGACCCTGGCCAAGACGCCAGCCTCAATGTCGCCCAGCTGCAGTACGCGATGGAGCAGAGGGCCAACCTGCCCGCCCTGGATCCTGATGCACCGATGCGAGTCATCAGCGCAGGCCGCTCCGATGTGGTGATCCTGGAGCGGGGCCAAGAGAACGCGCGTCTGTGGGCTATCCACAACTTCACCGCCACGCGCCAATCACTCGTGTTGGCATCGCTCTGGGGTGCGTCCTCTCCTCGGGGATGGATCGATCACCTCAATCCGGCTGGAACGGTCAGAACCGAGCGCCAACTGGAGCTGGAACCCTTTGGCGTCTATTGGATCAGCAGCCGATGAGTCAACCCAAGACCTGGTGGATCGTCACGGACCTGGACGGGACGCTGTTGGACCACAACTACAGCTGGGAACCAGCTGCCGAGACCCTGCGATGGCTGCAGCGCGAACAGATTCCGGTCATCCCCTGCACGAGCAAAACCGCCGAAGAAGTCCGGGACTTTCGGCAAGCCGCTGGGCTCCGTGATCCATTCATCGTCGAAAACGGAGGAGCGATCCATGGAGAAGCACCGAGCGGTGAGGAATGGGAAGAGGCCCTCGGCATCCACCACAAGCTCCTTCGGCCTCGGCTGAGTGAGTTGGAGGCCTTACTGGGTGAATCCCTACTCCCCTTGGAGGAGCTCAGCGAAAGTGAAGGCTTGCGTCTACTGGGCCTTGGTGGTGAGGCCTTAGCCCAAGCCCAGAGACGCTGTTGGAGTGTGCCCTTTGTTCCCCCCTCGGATGAAGGGCGTCAACGCCTACCAGCCCTGGCCGCCTCCCTTGGTCTCAGCGTCGTCCAGGGCAACCGCATGGGCCACCTCTTGGGGCCAGAGGTGAGCAAAGGTGAAGCCCTGACTCGTCTCAAACAACGGCTGGGAGGCCAACAACCCAGGGTGCTGGGGCTGGGGGACTCACCCAATGACATTCCCCTACTGGAAGCGGCCGATGTGGCCGTCGTTGTTCCAGGTCCGGATGGCCCGCACCCCGCCTTCCACCGCGCCCTTGAGCAGAAGCGCTACCTGTTGGCCCCCGCCGCCCATGCCGAGGGATGGGCACGGGTCATCCGCGAACTCATCGGTTAAGCCGCCGAGGGATCGTCCCCGACGAGCGGTGTGACCGTTCGGTTGAGAGCCGTGCCTGCGGGATTGGGCAGTTCAGCAAAGGAATCACGCCATTGCTGCACCCAGAGTTGCTGACTGCGCTCGTACAGCGCCATCAGGGAGTCGACAGCGCGCTCTTCAAAATCCACCCGCAGATCCAACAGCGGGAAAGCCGCCTCGCCGCTGACCTGCAGGGCAGCCGAGGTCGCATGGGGGGAGCGCAGATCACCGCCGGCCTCCTCACCGGCGCGAAGGGCGCTCAGCAGGCGACGCCCCAGTTTCCAGGAGGGATCACTCAACAGAAAGGCCTCCTCCATCGCCAGCAGGACAGCCTCGCCAGCGAGAAAGTTGCCCGCGACCGCCAGATCCGGATGGCAGCGATGGCTGGCATAGGGACCGCATTCAGAGCCCGTCCAGCCCGCCGTACGGCCGCAGGCATCAATCAGGTGCAGCTGACGGTGCTCCATCTGCGGGTCATCCCGCAACAGGCTGGCCAGGACGGTTTCCGCATCCCGGTTCTGCTCCATGCGCTCGAGGCCGCAAATCCCCAGATAGGGGTTCGTGTGGGCCTGGGTCGCGACGGCCCCAACCCCAGAGCGGATATGGGGAACCGTTGATCCGACGGCGAGGTGACAGGTGGCAACCGCCACGCCAAAGCGCCCGTTGGATGGATCCCGCGCCAGGATTGAAAAGGTCATCCCGAGAGCTGGGCATCCAGGCGCAGAAACGCCTCCAGCAACACCGACGTTCCGGCAACACACTGCTCAAGGCTCGTGTACTCGGCCGCGGAATGGCTCAGGCCCCGATGGCTTGGGACAAAAACCATGCCCATCGGCCAACGGCGGCCCAATTCCTGGGCGTCATGGCTGGCGCGACTGGGAAGGGCGCTGTGGGAGAAGCCCAAGGCTGAGGCCGAGGCGGCGATCGCCTCCATCAGCAGCGGTGCAGCCGGGGTCGGATCCACAGAGAACTGGGGCTCCATCGTCACGCTGCAACCACTGGCCTCAGCAATAGACGCCAGGCGTTCCTCGAGCTGCGCACTCAGGGAGGCCAAGACCTCGGGGTCCAGATCGCGCAGATCGACGCTGCACTGAACCTCCCCGGGAACGACGTTGGCGGCATTCGGCCAGACCTCAAATCTGCCGACCGTGGCCACCGGATCACCGGGGTGCTCGAGGGCCATGGTCTGAACCGCCAAGACGACCTGCGCGGCGGCCACCAGGGCATCCTGCCGCTGATCCATCGGCGTCGTACCGGCGTGGTTCGCCTGCCCGCAAACGCGGATCGTGAAACGGCGCTGGCCGACCACCCCTTGAACGACACCAATGCTGTCGCCGCGTTGCTCCAGGACAGCACCCTGCTCCACGTGGAGCTCGAGAAAAGCAGCAATGGCGTCATCGCTGCGGGCCGCAGTGGTCAGGCGCTCCCAGTCCCCACCGAGGCGAGCCAGGTTCCGCTCAATCGGATCACCGTTACTGGTGGTGTAATCGCTGGGGTCGCCGCTGGCCGTTCCGGCCATCCCTTTGCAGCCCACCATCGTGGACTCCTCATCGGCAAAGACGATCAGCTCAAAAGGGTGCCGCAGCTGAAGCGAGGCATCCTTCAGGCAGCGGACCAGTTCCAGTCCAGCCAAGACGCCGAGGGTGCCGTCGTAGCGACCACCGGTTGGAACGGTGTCCAGATGTGAGCCGCTCACCAGCGCGGGGAGGTTGGGCTCTGAGCCCTCCAGGCGGCCAATCAGATTGCCGGCGGCATCGATGCGCAGGCTCATCCCCGCGTCGATCAGCCATTCACTCAGCAGTTCACGGCCCTGACGGTCCTCGGCGCTGAAGCCGCGCCGGCAAATGGAACCATCTGGCTGAAGACCGACTTCGGCCATGGCCTCCAAGGAGGCCAGGAGGCGCATGGCGTTGACCGAGGGTCTCTTCAGTTGAGCGGTGGGCGCAAGGGTTTGGGAGCCCGGGGCAGAGAGAACCAACCGCAGACCTGCACGTTCAAAAAAGCCCCCCCACCATCCGCCAGGAGGGCGAAGTACTGCGTAACCGTTGCGACCGTTTAAGCCGCAGCGGCCGGGTGCCAGCCGAGGGCATCGGCCTTGGCGCGGGCCTGGGCCGGCACATCCGCGGCAATGAACATCCGGTGCAACATCTGCACGCCAAGCAGGTGGTTGATCATGGCGTCCATCTGAACGCGGTCCGCATCGGTCGTGGCCGGGTCGTCATGGCGGGCGAAGAGGGCCCGAACACCCGCGACGCTCAGGAGTCCCGCCGCCTCGATCGCCTGATCACTCAGGTAGTCATCGGCCAGCTGCTTCATCTGCTCCCACTTCTCGGGCTCGGTGTGGGCCGGCGGAGCCATGAAGGCAAATTTTTCGCGCTTGTAGAGCACCTCCGGCAAAAGGCCCGCCATGGCCTCGCGCAGGACGTACTTCTCGGTCTTGCCCTTGATCCGCAGCTCAGGTGGGACCTGAACCGCCGCTGCCGCCAGGTGGTGATCCAAGAAGGCCGGACGCGCCTCCATAGAGTTGGCCATGTCCACCCGGTCACCACCCCAGGTGAGGATCTGGCCCTCCAGCATCGTCTTGATCCAGACGTACTGGGCCTTATCGAGGGCGTGGCGCCCCTCCAGCTGATCGGGATCCAGGGTCTTGGCGATGGCCTGGCCCGGCGAATAGTCCGAAAGGACCGAGCGATGGGCCTCCGCGAGCAGGTCCGGCACCAACGGCGCACAGGCCAACCAAGGCTGGAGGCAACTGGGGGTGAAGCCCACGACCGCATCGAGGTCGGGGTCATCCACTTGATCCGCCGCCAACATCGCCCCCTGCACCAAGGCATTGGATTGCTGCAGCAGGTCTTCCCAGGCTTTGCGCTCCGGCTCCGGCAGATCCTGCAGACCGTGCAGGAACATGTCGCGGCGGAAGGCGGGATAGCCACCGAAGAGCTCATCGGAGCCCTCTCCGGTCATCACCACCTTGTAGTTGACGCTGTTGACGTGGCGGCTCATCAAGAACTTGGCCACCGCCAGGGTGTTGTAGATCGTGCGCTCCGTGTGCCAGAGGGTGCGCTCCATCCAGCCATAGAGCTCCTTGCCCGAGAGACGCATGACGTCCTGCTCAGCGGCTGTGGCCTCGGCCATCTCCTGGGCGATGGGCGACTCGTCGTAGCGCGCGTCGTCAAAGCCAATGGTGAAGGCCTTCACCGGGCTCTGGCTGACGGCAGCGGCCAGCCCCAGGATTGAGCAGCTATCAATGCCTCCGGAGAGGTAGCAACCCACCGGGACATCAGCGACCATCCGCAACTCCACCGCTTCCAGCAGGGCGGCACGGATCGCCTCGATGTGGTCGGCTTCACTCTTACTGCTGTCCCGCTCGCCCTGGCGCGGGAAGTCCATGTCCCAGTACTTCCAGGTCTCCACCTCAAGGTTGCCGTTGCGCCGGCGAACACTGATGCCATGGCCAGGCGGCACCTGATGGATGCCCGCGAAGGCCGTGGTCCCGGGGACCATGGTTTGCATCAACTGGTGGAAGAGCCCTTCGGAGGTGAAACGCCGCTCGACCGCCGGATGGGCAAACAGGACCTTGAGTTCCGAGCCAAAGACCAAGCCCTGGGGTGTGATCGTCCAGTACTGGGGTTTGATCCCGAAGCGATCCCGGACCAGGTGCAACACATCGCCGGTCTCGTCGTAGATCGCGAAGGCGAACTCACCGCGCAATTGCGGCAGCGTCGCCCCTAAACCCTGCTGTTGATACAGACGCAGCAGGATCTCGGAATCGCTCTTGCTGCTGAAGCGAACACCGCGGGCCGTCAGATCAGCGCGGATCCGCTGAAAGTCATAGAACTCGCCGTTGTGGGCCATCAGGACCCGGGCGCCGGCCCCCGCCTCTGCGCTCAGGAAGGGTTGACGGGCCCGGGTCTCATTCAGATCAATGATCGAGAGGCGGGCATGACAGAAGCCCACGCCGGCTTCATCCAGCGTGCGGTAGCCAAAACCATCGGGACCGCGATGCTCCTGGATCGCAGCCATGTTGACCAACAGCTGCGGGTCAACGGGCTGATCCGCCCTGGTGCTGAAGACCCCACCAATTCCACACATCCCTTCGTCCTCCTCAGATCACATCCATGACCCGGTTGGTGCGGTCCACCATGCAGGTCAACAGAGCCATGCGCAGGAAGACCGCCCCCCGGGCCTGACTGAAGTACCAGTTGTGGGGGGTGTCATCGAGGCAAGTACTCAGTTCCGGCCCACGGGCCAGGGGATGCAACACGATGGCGTCCGGCTTGTAGGGCAGATCCCGCGTCAGCCGAAAGCTGTTGCCGTGGACCTCATAGCTATCGCCCACCCAAGCAATGGCGTTGATGTAGATGACATCCAGACCGGGGATCTCGCCCTGCAGGTCTCCGGTGCAGCGCACCTTCAGACCCGCCTGCTGCAACTCCTCCAGCTGGCCGCGATCAAAGAGGTCCTCTCTGGCGTCGTTGGCCGGGTCATGGATGAGGACCAACTCCTCCACCATCTGCGGGAATTTCGCCAGGATCCGCAGCAGTGAGCGAACCGTGCGCATGCGGCTGGGGATGCCAACGATGCCGATGCGCGCCCGCTGATCCTCGGGGACCTCAGGGGACGCCAAGGCGGGGCGCCACTTGAGCATCGTGTAGAGGTCGGCCATCGCCTGGGTGGGATGTTCATCAATGCCATTGCCGGCGTTGATGATCGGAATCCGCAGGGTGTCGGTCATCGCATAGATGGCCTGGGAGTCGGTATCGCGCAGAACGATGCAGTCGCCGTAGTTGTTGAACATGTGGGCGACGTCTTCCAGCGACTCCCCCTTCGCCAGGCCAGTCGTGGCGCGGTCGGTGATGTTGATCGAATCGCCGCCCAGACGGTGCCAGGCGCTGTCAAAGGACAGCCGCGTGCGGGTGCTGGGTTCGTAGAAGGCGTTGATCAAAATCTTTCCCTTCAACGGCGTGTTGTGGGCCGTATAGCGATCGGGATTGCTCTCAAACTTGGCTGCCAGACGAAACAACTGCAGCAGGGTCTCGGGCCGGAAGGGCTGAATCGAGATCACGTGCTGCCCCACCAGATCCTGGAGCGCCTCGCCGTCCTCTTGAATCGCCCCCAACAGGGCCTGGGGAGAGGCTGCGCCAAAGACATCCGGCCCCAGTGGATCAAAACGCACGGGTGCGTCAGCGCCGGTACTCGTCTTGACGGAGTGGAGTGCAGTCATAGCGATTAGGGGACCCAGGCCCACTGCTGCAGAACGCTGCGGCGGAATTGGTCGCACTGAGTCTCAAACCAAAATCCACCCTGCCACATCACTTTCTCCAAGTTCAAGTTGCTTAAAACGGGGCAGATTTGCGTAGCAACGGCTACACAAACGCCACTCTTCTTGCCATGGGGCATGCAAACAAAGGCGTTACCAGACATCGCCGCGCCTCCATTCGTTCCACCAAATCAGCAGAAGAACCAGCACAGAAAGCGCCAACCCCGCCACACTTCCATAAATCACCAGGCGCAACAGCGGTAGATCCACCAGCCAGCGCGGGGAGTCCGTCGACTGCGCCGCTCGGGCGGCGGGCAAGGCCAGAGCCAGGGCTGCCGCAGCAAGGGCAACACGGGTTTTGAGCGACCAACGTTTCATCCCTATCCCTCCTTCAGGGTCAACCAGTTGAAACGCTCCGGCTGGAGCTGGGTACCGACGGCCATGACCACTGCGGACACCGCCGCAGACAGCAGAGCTGCGCAGTAGGGAGCGATCAGGAAATAGGCGCCTAAGCCCACGGCGCTGCCTGAGACCATCGCCGCAATCGCCGCCCAGCGGTTGGCGCTAGGCCAGTAGAGCCCGTAGGCCACCGGCCAAATCGTGGACGCCACCAGGGCACCGGTGAAGAACAGCACAGAGGCCAGAGAGTCGAGCCGCGGCCAGGAAAGCAGCAGGGTCAACAGCCCCAAACCCAGCACCACCAAGCGGGTGGCCTGCCGCAACTGGGCATCACTCAAGTTGGGGTTCAGCAACTTGAAGACCACGTCCTCCGCCACCAAATCCGCCGTCGACGCCAAGAGGGAATCCAGGGTGGAGGTCAAGGAGGCAAAGACCACCACAAACACCAGCGCTGCACCACCGGCGCCCAAGAGCTGGGAGGCCACCACCGGGAAGAGCATGTTCACCTGGGGTAGATCCACCGCCTGCGCGAGCGCCACCAGGCCGATCGAACCGGTCACCAGCGGCACCGTCATCCAGGCCAAACCGCCCAGCACAAACGAGGCAAACACCACGGAGGCGCGGCTGGAGAAGACCCGTGACCACCAGATGTTGTTGTGAAACACCTCTCCCATGGAGAAGAGGGCGGAGTTCCAAGCAATCAACAAGCCAGCGGGCAACAGCAAATTCAGGCGCTCTGGATGCTGCGCCGCCAGTTCCCGGTGGAGCTCCTGCACCGGGAACTGCTGCAGGGCAAGAACAGCGACCAACACCAGCAAGCCCATGATCAGCAGGGACTGAATGAAGTCCGTTCCCACCACGGCGCGCATGCCGCCATAGAGGGTGTAGATCGTGGAGACACCGATGACGACAACCATCCCGAGCCGATAGTCGAAGCCGGAGAGGGCCTCCAGCAGGATCCCGGCCCCCATCGCCTGGGTCACCAGGAAGCCCAGGGTGTAGATCGCCGTGATCACCATGAAGACCCACCAGGCGGCTCGGCCATAGCGCAGGCGGATGAAGTCGCCGCTGGTGCGCCCCTTGGGCATTAGCGTTTTGATCCGCAGAGCCAAGGGTGCAAACAGGACCAGGCCCAGGCCGGCCAGGGCATAGCTGAACATCCCCCAGAGACCGTTGCGATAGCCGAACTCAGGCGCCAGCAAGGTGGTGTTTCCGGTCACCCAGGACGCCATCAAGGTGGCTGTGCTCAGGGCCAAACCGATGTTGCGGCCGGCCAGCATGTAGTCATCGGCATCGCCAGAACCCCGGCGTCCCCAGGAGACCCCAAGGGCGATCCAAAGGACCGAAAAAATCACCACCAGGGCCCAGGCGATCCCGGGGGCCAAGAAGGGTTGAACAGCAAGCGTGGGGCTGAACACCATGGCTTAGCCCTCCCCCCAGGGATCACGGCCGCGCCAATGGAGATGGCCCTGAATCACCATCACGGTGGTCGCCAAGGTGACGACACCGCCCACGACAAAAATCAACACAGCTCCTGCAAATGACTCCATGAGCGATCTCTAAAACGCGCCAAATAACCGCGACATGGATCAATCCAAGCTGGGGAGAGCGTTAAGAAAACAGCGCAGCAGTTAGGGCTGTCTCTTGGTCGCAACCTATCGATGGCCGCTGACACTGTCAGCGCAGACAACGCAGCAGACCGACGTCAAGAGGTTCACAGATTTCCAACATCGAAGGCCACCAATGGCATCAGAGCAAATGTTGGAACTTGCTAAAGAAAGCGATGCCCATGCCCCAGGGCCGGTACGGACCCAAGCAATGGCAACCTGTCCCCACAGCTCGAGTAAGCAGCCGTGGCCAAAGCCAAGACCAAAGCCAAAGCAGCCGCCAAGCCGGTCCAGGCGGAGCCCTCGGCCACCCGGATCAAGCTTCAGATTGCTGGGGCCGTCTTCGTGCCGATGCTGGGCTTGGGGCTCTGGCTCAACAGCAAGGGCTTCTTCGGTTAAAGGCCAAGGTCTGCTCGACAGCGGCCCGCCACTCCCCGGGGGCAAACGCGTGGGCGTGGCCATGGCCGGGGAGCAGCCAGGCCACATCCAGCTCCTTTAAGCGCTCCACCGAGCGGAGCTGCTCCTTGAAATCCCACCAGCAGTACCGCTCCGAAGCCACCACCACCGCTTGCTCAGGGCGCCACCAGAGGTGATCACCGCTGAAGAGCACCGAGCGGCGCTCACCCAAGAGGACCGCCATTGACCCCGCCGTGTGGCCGGGGCAGGGAATCAATTGCAACGCCCCATCCAGCGCAACCACCGCAGATCCCTGAACCTGATGCTCCGCGTCTGGCGCGGCATCGGCGTCGGCCTGGTGAATCCAACGGCTGCAACCCAAGGCCTTGGCCCAGCGCTTGTGGTCGGCCACGTCATCGCGATGGGTCAACACCAGGGCTTGAAGACCGCCCAAGGCGGCGATGCGCCGAGCCAAGGGTGCACTCCAACGGGGCGAGTCGATCAGGACGTTGCCTTCCGGCCGAACCACGAGCCAACTGCTGGCCCCGAAACTGCGGCGTGACGCCCAACCGCAGTAGTAGACGTCTCCAGCGGTATGGCGGGTGACCAGGGCCGGAAAGCCATCGCTTGGGGTCAGCCGCCGCAACTCCGGGGTCGTCCCAATGGCCGCCACCGGACAGGCCTGCAAGGCCAACAGGGCCTGACGGGTTTCGGCTGCTCCCTCGGGCTGACGAATGACCTGGGAGCTGCTGCCCGTGGGGGCGAAGTGCAGAGGATCAAATTGCCAGCAGGTGCCGCAATCAATGCACCTGTCATTGACGCTGAAGGGCCCCGGCGCGGCGTCCATCAGCAGCAGCTGGCGGAGGCCCCGCTCGCCGCGCGGTCCTGATCAAAGGGAATCGCCGAACCGCAGCCTTCAAAGAGGCCGTAGTGACGCTCGAAGTCACCCATGAACTGGAAGTGGGGAGCGAAACGGGTCTGGTGCAGCATCCGATAGGTGTTCCCGCAGACCGGGAAGACCTTGCCGGCCTCGATGCTGTGGTGCTTGTCGAACTCCAGTCGCGTGGGCGCCTGGTCGATGGAGCCGCGGTAGATGACGGCCTGACCATGGTCCTCGCAGGCATCCTCCAGTTCAGGGATGTTGAAGAGCCGGTAGGTGGCGGAGTAGAAGCGGGCCTCACCCACCAGAGCCGCCAGCTGGGGCTCGGTGATCTCCAGGGGACGGTCGCTCACCAGGCGCGGATCCGTGAAGGCCGCCCCGCGGGCCATCCGCAGGAAGTCATTCCAATAGAGCGCTCCGCCCAGGCATTCGCCGTAGAGCACCGGATGACGCTGAACGGCCGCCGGTAGGCGCCGGTCCACGTAGACGTCCGAGAAATAGAACTCCCCACCGGGCTTCAGGAGCCGCTGAATACCCCTCAAGACCGCAGGCTTGTCGGTGGAGAGATTCAAGACGCAGTTGCTGACGATGACGTCAAAGCTGGCGGGCTGCAGATCCAGCTCCTCCAGCCGCTCGATCTGCCCCTCGAGAAAGCGGACGTTGGCATAGCCAAATTGCTCCGCATGGAACGGCAGGTACTCCCGAGCCACCGCCAGCTGTTCCGGGGTCATGTCCACCCCGACGACCTCACCCGAGGCACCCACCAACTGGGAGAGCAGATAGACATCGCGGCCACTGCCACTGCCGAGATCCAGCACGCGGCAGCCCTCCAACAGGGGCGGGCAGACCAAACCGCAGCCGTAGTAGCGGCTGCTCACCTCAGGGTGGACCCGACTTAAGAGGGGCTTGAGCCAGTTGGGGACCGCGTCGGCATCGCAGCAGGCACTGGTCTTGAGATCAGCGGTGCTCTGCAGTTCCTTGCCGTAATAGGCCTGAACGACGTCTTGCATGCCTGGTCGGAGCGCTCGTCCTGACCGTAGTGCTCACCCTCGCCGCCATGGTGAGTGAGAGCAACAAGCGCATGGATGCTGTGAACCGCATCACCTCCAACGCTTCTGCCATCGCAACCCGCGCGCTGTTCGACGCGCAGCCCGCTCTGATCCCGCAGCTACTGCTGTTGCCTGATCTCCACTGAGATCAGCCCATCTCGGCCTGTATGGGTGCCCCTTGATCGGGGTCCTCAGGCAGGCCTTTCCATTGCAAGGCGCGCCGGCGGGCCCAGAGCAGAAGGGGATAGAGGCGTCGGGCCTGGGGCGGAGCGGC
>NZ_JAFMFX010000111.1:0-2995 GCF_017855895.1 Vulcanococcus sp. CPBay_Sum15L08_68
TCGACGGGGTCAAACTCACCAACCTCGAAGCCGTTCGCGAACTCGGGATCGACCCCGACGACATGGTCACCGTGGGGGTGAACTGCTCCCTGCAGCAACTGCTGGAGCACGGCTTCTTCCACGCCGATCCCCATCCCGGGAACCTGCTGGCCCTGGCCGATGGTCGCCTGGCCTATCTCGACTTCGGAATGATGAGCGAGGTCAGCCGTGAGAGCCGCACCGGCCTGATCCAAGCGGTGGTCCACCTGGTGAACCGCAATTTCGGAAAGCTGAGCAACGACTTCGTCAGCCTGGGCTTCCTGGCGGAGGACGTGAATCTCGAGCCGATCGTTCCGGCCTTTGAGCAGGTCTTTGGCCAAGCCCTGGAAATGGGCGTCAGCCGGATGGACTTCAAAGCCGTCACGGACGACCTCAGCGGTGTGATGTACCGCTTCCCCTTCCGCGTCCCCCCTTACTACGCACTGATCATTCGCTCCCTGGTGACGCTCGAGGGCATCGCCTTAAGCGTCGATCCCGATTTCAAAATCCTGGGTGCGGCCTACCCCTATTTCGCCCGCCGGCTGATGGAGGACCCGGACCCGCAGCTGCGCAACAGCCTCAAGGAAATGCTGTTCGACGGCGACATCTTCCGTTGGCAGCGGCTGGACAACCTGATCAGCAGTGCCGCCAGCGGCAGCCAGTTGGACCTCGAGGGACTGCTCGATCAAGTCCTCGACTTCCTCTTCTCCCCCAAGGCGGGGCTGCTGCGCAACCAACTCGTTGAAGCCGCCGTCGACCAACTCGATGCCCTGGGCTGGCAAACCGCGGTCCGTCTGAGCCAACGCTTGCCTCGGGCCCTGAGGCCACCTGGTCTGCGGGATCGCGTGGCGATCACCGCCAGCGACGTGGAATTGCTCTCCTTGGAGCCCATCCAACGCCTCGTGGCCATCCTCAACCAACTGCCCGGATTCGATCCGCAATTGCTGCTGAAACGGGTCCCAAGGCTGCTGCAGGAAACCGAACTGCGGCGCATGGGGACAGAGATGGCCAAAGGACTGGCTGAACGCAGCATGGTCAGGCTCGTGCGCGACGTCCTGGTGAGTCCGGCCTAGGGTCACCTCACTGTTTCGAGGCCCCATGCCGACCTGCAAACGCCAGCGCCTCCTCGCTGCAGCGCTTGGCCTGGGCTTGCTCGGTGGGACGCCAGCGCTAGCGGCGGAGAACGTGGTGTTCGTCACCGGGGCCTTCCGGCGTTCGATCCCGGTGGCGGACTTCGAATACTTGGCGGAGACCGATCAGGCCAGGGGTCTGCTCTCGGATCTGCTGAGCTTCACGAAGATGGAGCCCAAGGAGGTCTCCAAGCTGCTGAAGGCGGAGCTCGCGATCCCCTTGGTGCTCACCAGCCGCTTGCTGAACACCCGTCTCGGCGAAGCGATCCTGGCCCGGGTGGCCAAGATCATCTATCCACTCAAAGCCCCTGGAGCAGGCATCCCCGCCCTGCGAGCCGGTGTGATCAATGCCCTGGTGGCAGGCGACGACAAGATCAATGCGATCAGCTTCATGCAGGCCTACCCGGTCGATGAGCTGGAGGTCAGCATTCCGGCGCTGATGAACGTGCTCGAAAAAGCCAAATCCATCAGCCAGTTGATCTCCTTCTTTTCCGATTCGCCCCTGGATGGGCTGAGGGGCGACAACAAGGCTGCCCCGTAGATTCGGGTCCAGAGCGTCCCAGCCGACCGTGCCCCTGCTGACTTCCATCCGCCGGCGACTGGGATCGAAGAAAGCAACGATGCAGGACTGGCCGGGCCTGATCGAGGGCTACCGCCGCTGGTTGCCCGTCAGCGACAAGACCCCGGTGATCACCCTCCGGGAAGGCGCCACCCCGCTGATCCCTGCCCCCTCCATTGCTGAGCGGATTGGCAAGGGAGTGAAGGTTTACCTCAAATACGACGGCCTGAACCCCACCGGATCCTTCAAGGACCGGGGCATGACCATGGCCATCTCCAAAGCCAAGGAAGCGGGTTCCGAGGCAGTGATCTGTGCCAGCACCGGCAACACCTCCGCGGCGGCAGCGGCCTATGCCAAGCGCGGTGGCATGCGGGCCTTCGTCTTGATCCCCGATGGCTATGTGGCCCAGGGCAAGCTGGCCCAAGCCCTGCTCTACGGCGCGGAAGTCCTGGCCGTGAAGGGCAACTTTGACCGGGCCCTGGCGATCGTTCGTGAGGTGGCGGACCAATACCCCGTCACGCTGGTGAACTCCCTGAATCCCTACCGACTGCAGGGCCAGAAAACCGCGGCCTTCGAGGTGGTGGATGCCCTCGGCGAGGCCCCGGATTGGCTCTGCATCCCCGTCGGCAACGCCGGCAACATCAGCGCCTACTGGATGGGCTTCAACGAGTACAAGGCAGCCGGCCACAGCCGCAAGCTGCCCCGAATGATGGGCTTCCAGGCGGCCGGTTCAGCCCCCCTGGTCCTCGGCCACACCGTCGAGCAACCCGACACCATCGCCACGGCGATCCGAATCGGAAACCCGGTCAACAAGGAGAACGCGCTGAAGGCCCGGGCTGAAAGCAACGGCGACTTCATGGCCGTCACCGACGCCGAAATCATCGAGGCCTACAAGTTGCTCGGCAGTGGCGAAGGCGTCTTCTGCGAGCCCGCCAGCGCAGCCTCCGTCGCCGGTCTGATCAAACGGCGCGACGAAGTCCCTGCAGGCGCCACGGTGGTCTGTGTCCTCACAGGCAACGGCCTGAAGGACCCGACAACCGCAATCGAGCACAACGACTCCAAGTTCCATACCGGACTCGATGCCGACACCGCCAAGGTGGCCCAAGTGATGGGCTTCTAAGCCCTCTCAACTCCATTCAGAGGACCTTGCCCGGCCACAAGCCGGGCTTTTTTGCGCCCAAGACGGCGAACCAATCCAAAAAGCGACTGCCCACAACCTGTGGAAAGGAGACAGGAAAAACCAAGAACCAGAAACCGCTGGAACTCGCTCGTTTTTCCACAATCCCTG
>NZ_JAFMFX010000112.1:0-2971 GCF_017855895.1 Vulcanococcus sp. CPBay_Sum15L08_68
GGGCAGCCCGGGCGACTGGACTTTGATCTTGCTAAGCGCCGCTCCGCAGCCCTGGCAGAGGCGCTGCTGCAGAACTACCCAAGCTGGGACGAGCCCACCCAGCAGGCCTTTGCGGCCTGGCGCGAGCAGCAGCGCCATTGGCTGGTGGATCACTGCCGCTTTGTCGTGCTGCGGCAGCTCCACGCGGGCCAGCCCTGGTGGTCCTGGCCTGCTGCATTGGCCGGCCGCAAGCGATCGGCCCTGAAGGCCTTCGATCAGGAGCATGGGCCGTCCTTGCTGCAGGAGGCCTTGCTCCAGTGGCAGCTGCAGCAGCAGTGGCAGGGGGTGCTGGATCACGCCCGCCGCTGCGGGGTGCAGGTGATCGGCGACATTCCCTTCTATGTGGCCCATGACAGCGCCGATGTCTGGAGCCACCGCCGCCTGTTCTCGCTGGATCGCTCCGGACGTCTGCTTCAGCAGAGCGGTGTGCCGCCGGATTACTTCTCTGAGACCGGCCAGCTCTGGGGAACGCCGGTTTACCGCTGGCCCCTGCATCGCCTGAGCCGTTTCCGCTGGTGGCGGCGGCGTCTGCGGCGGCAGCTGCAGGTGGTTGATCTGCTGAGGATTGATCACTTCCGGGCCCTGGAGGCCGCCTGGATCGTTCCGGGTGGTGATGACACCGCGGAGCGGGGCGTGTGGAAGCGCACCCCTGGAGCCAGCCTGCTGCGCCTGTTGCCAGCTCCGCTGCCCTTGATCGCCGAGGACCTGGGGGTGATCACGCCCGAGGTGGAGGCCCTCCGCGATCGCTTCGCCCTGCCAGGGATGAAGATCCTGCAGTTCGCCTTCGACGGCAATCCAGGCAACCCCTATCTCCCCAGCAACATCGAGGGAGAGCGCTGGGTCGTCTACACCGGCACCCATGACAACGCCACCTGTATCGGTTGGTGGCAGCAGCTGAGCGCTGAGCAACGGGCCCAGGTGGAGGCCCTGACCGGCCCGGTTCACGCCCCGGGTTGGCAGCTGTTGGAGTTGGCGCTGGCCACCAGCGCCGGATGGGCCTTGGTGCCGCTGCAGGATCTGCTGCACCTGGGGGATGAGGCCCGCTTCAACACCCCGGGGACCACAGACGGCAATTGGCAATGGCGCCTGGGCCAGTCGATTGCTTCGCTGGAGGGTCCACTGCAGGGCTACGCCGAGTTGGCGCGGCGCTACGGGCGCGGCGGCTGAGGAGCCGGCACTTGAAACTGCTCTGGCTGTTTGGGCAGGGCCGCCAGGGGCTTGCCGTTCCAGATCACCTCGCCGGTTTTCGGGGCCGGTGAGACGGAGAGGCGCAGGGGCGGCTGCAGCTGCAGCACCAGCTGTCCCTTGCTGCCGCTCAGCTGGCTGCGTTGTCCGCCATCACTGCTGAGGTTGAGGGAACTGGCCTGACTGAGGTTGAGCTCCAGTACCCCGGGACCTTCGGGGGCCGGCAGTGGTTGGCGCAGGGCGCTTTGACCGCTGCCGCGCTGGGCGCGCTCGAGGGGGCGCAGATCGGGATAGGCCACCAGCAGGTTGTCTCCGGCTTGGACCGCCTTGGCCTGCTCGCTGGGTTTGAGGGCAGGGATCGGATTGAGGGTCAGCAGGTTGGCCGCGGCAAGTTGGCGCTGCTGCAGGTTCAGGCCGTAGATCAGCCCCAGGGTGACGGCCCCGTAGAGAACCGTGCCCTGCCAGCTGCTGAAGACATCGATCGAGCCCGGGGTGAAGCGCTGCAGACGATTGGCGTTGGCCGCGGCGTTCTCGCTCTCCGGTGGGAGTGCTGCGGCCAGGCTTCCGCCGGGCAGGTTGAGGTACTCCTCCAGCAGCGGCAGCATCGATTTGAGGTAGGCCCCCTCCGGCAGGCGATCGCGCCAACCCCGCTCCAGCGCCTCGAGCACGGGGGTGCTGATCTTGGTCTCCAGGGCCATTTGCCGCAGGTTCAGGCCCCGGGATTCCCGTTCGCTCTTGAGCCGCCGGCCAACCTCCAGCAAGGGGTCTTCCACCTCAGGGCTGTCAGGGCTGGCATCGCCGCCGCTGTTACCCCGGCCCATCAAGCGGGCCAGACCTGGGATGGACAGGGCGAACCGAGGCATTCCGGCCGATCAGCTTCTTATTCCCATTCTTGGTCGTTTATTCGTCTCCAGCGACCCTCTGGCAGTGCTCCGAGATGAATCGGGCCGATGGCGATGCGCTGCAGATCGAGGACGTGGTGGCCCAGAAGCTCGGCCGTGCGGCGGATCTGACGGTTTTTCCCTTCGCCCATGACCAGCTCCAGCAGGGTCCGGCCCTGTTCGCTGCTGAGGCTTCTGACCTGCACCGGTTGGGAGGGCAGGCCATCGAGGCTGACGCCGCGGGCCCATTGATCCAGCACCCGTTGGCTGGGTTGTCCCTGCACCCAGACCCGGTAGGTCTTGCTGTGGGCATAGCGCGGATGGGTCAGCTGGAGGGTGAGGGCCCCGTCGTTGCTGAGGAGTAGGGCGCCGCGGCTCTCAAAGTCCAGGCGCCCCACCGGGTGCAGTCCTTGGCCCCGGGCCAGCTCGGGCGGTAGCAGGTCGAGCACGATCGGCCGGCCTTCGGGGTCAAAGCAACTGCTGAGGACCCCGGCGGGTTTGTTCAGCAGCAGCACCATCGGTTCGGCGGAGGCGCCGAGGGGCTGGCCATCGAGGCTGATGGCATCGCTGTTGGGATCGGCCTTGTCCCCCAGCTGGGCCCGCTGGCCATTGACGGTGACGCGGCCGTCCCTGAGCAGCTCCTCAGCGCGGCGCCTGGAGCAGACCCCCGCCTGGGCAATCAGCTTTTGCAGTCGTTCGGCGGCCATCTCAGCGCTGTGCCCAAAAGCATTTTGCTCATCAGAAAAAAGTGATACGGTTCCGCAACAGCTTTACGAAACACCTGGGTTTCGTAATTCGTTTTCGCTGATGCCTTCTGTTCCGATCCTTCGTGCTGACCGCGACACCGCGCTGGCCGGTGGAACGGA
>NZ_JAFMFX010000113.1:0-2960 GCF_017855895.1 Vulcanococcus sp. CPBay_Sum15L08_68
CACTGCTGAGCAACCTGGACACCAGCTTCTACAGCGAGGTCGCGCAAGAGCAAGCCAAGCCCGCGGCCAGCCTCACCGGGACGGGCGGTTCCGCCGCCGCGCTGATTGGGCGAGACTGAAGCGTCAGACGTAGCAAGCGCCCTTGGCTCGAATCGCGACGATTTGGGCGATCTTCCAGGGACTTCTGATTGAGGCCCTGCCCTTTCTGTTCATTGGCGTGCTGATTGCCGGCCTGGCGCGCTGGATCGCACCGGGTGGCCGTTGGCTGCAGCGGCTGCCGGATCAGCCGATCTTGGCCCCCCTCAGCGGTGCAGCCCTGGGCTTTGCGCTGCCGGCCTGCGAGTGCGGCAATGTCCCTGTGGCCCGGCGGCTGCTCGCCGGCGGCGCTTCGATGGGATCGGCACTGGGCTTTTTGTTTGCGGCCCCGGTCCTGAACCCCATTGTGTTGGCCAGCACCTGGGCGGCCTTCCCCGATCAGCCCTGGTTGCTCGCCGCTCGCCCCCTGGGGGCCCTGTTGGTGGCGGTGGTCCTCTCAGGGGTGCTTCAGCGGCTGCCTGAGGGACAGCTTCTGGAAAGGAGCCTGCTGGCCGAGCGTCGTCTCAGCCAGCCCCTGGCGGAGGCCAGCCTGCTCGAGCGCAAAAGCGGTGTTCTTGGAATACCCACGCCTCCTCGAGCGGATCCCAGTCGGCCCAGCCTGAGGACGGTGCTCGAGCACAGCTCTAGGGAGTTTCTCAACCTGGCGGTCTTGCTGATCCTCGGCAGCTTGATCGCCGCCACCGTCCAAACCCTGCTTCCTCGCAGCTGGCTTCTGGCGGTTGGAGGTGCGCCGACCCTCTCGATCCTCAGCTTGATGTTGATGGCCGTGGTGATTTCGGTCTGCTCGAGCGTGGACGCCTTTCTGGCGCTGGGCTTCGCCGCTCAAATCACACCGGGCGCGCTGCTGGCCTTTCTGGTGTTGGGCCCGGTGGTGGACCTCAAATTGCTGGGCCTATTTGGCGTGATCATGCGGCCCAAAGCGATCGCCATCACCGCGATTGGAGCCAGTGTTGTTGTGTTGCTACTGGGGCAATGGGTCAACCTTTGGCTGCTCTGATCCGACCGCTGACCTTGGGGCTCTGGGGAGCCGCCCTGGTGCTGAGCACCCTGACCGGGCGACTGGACCTTCTGCTCAGGGGCGCCTTCCATCCCCTGGTGGGGCTCTGCGGTTTCGCCCTCTTGGCCCTGGCCCTTCAGCAACTGCTTCAGCCAGCCGCAACGCGTGAGTCCGTTCAAACCCAACGGGCCTGGCTGTTCAGCAGCGCCATGGCCATCGCGGTTGTGTTGGCACCACCCAATCCGTCCTTCAGCGATCTCGCCGCCAATCGCAGTGAGGCCCTGAACCCTGCATCGGAGTTGGAATTTGTCCTCCCGCCCTCGCAGCGGACCTTGACCGATTGGGTTCGACTGTTGCGCAGCCAACCGGACCCCACGCTCTACGCAGGTGATCCTGTAAACATCAGCGGCTTCGTCTACACCCCCAACGAGGGCCGCCCCCAACTCGGTCGCCTCACGGTGCGCTGCTGCCTCGCGGATGCGACTCCGATTGGCCTACCCATCCGTTGGCCGGATGGGTACACCCCAAAGAGAGACAGCTGGCTCTCGATCCGCGGCCAGATGGCCGTGGAGTCCACAGCCCCTGGGTCAAGTCAGAGCATCGTGATCGCGGAACAGATCACATCAATCCCAAGGCCCCAGCAACCCCTCGAACCATGAGACAGCTGCGCTGGTTCCTGCTGGCCGGCCTGGCCTTAGCCGCAGTGCAGCAACAGGTTCTGCTGCAGAGGCCGCCCCATCTGCGCAAGTTGGAATCCAGCACCGTCACCTCTGGACCGGCAGCGCTCAGCGTGGAATTCAGCAGGCCGATGGAGCGAACCAGCGTGGCCAAGGACAGCCAGCTGAAGCCGGCGCTGGCCCATCAATGGCTAGGCAGCGGCAACCTGTTGCGCCTGCTGCTCAATCCAGGACAAACCATCACAGCCCCCTTGGAGGTCGTTTTAGGGGGCGCCGATCAACGCGGCGTTGCTCTGGCTCGACAACAGTTCTGGTGGGATCCCAGGCCCTGGCTTGTGGTCGTCAGTCCAGGCCCCCAAGGGGACCAACTCGAGCTCCTTGGACGCGATGGCCAGTGGAAGCTCCTGAGCGAGGCCAAGGGCCCTATCACCTCCGTGGAACCCCTCGGCAATGGAGCAGGAATTGCCTTCAGCACCAGTGGCGGACGCACCGAGGAAACCTGGCTGCTTGAACTCAATCAACAGGCCACCTTCCAGGCCAAGCCCCAACCCCTTGCCGTGCAGGGAGTTAAGCGACTGCTTGATAGTCCACTGACATTCAGCCACTTCAGCAGCAACAGAACGGGAGATCTGTTGATTCAGTGGGGGGCACCCGGTTTTGCCCGCTCATTCACGACGTTGATCCAAGCCAATGGGCAACGCCGGCGCCTTGACCTGGACGCATCCGGAACGGCTCAACTTCTTCCTGGAGGCGGAGCGCTGATTGCGCCAGAGGCCGATGGCCTGGTGCTGAGCAACCTCCCTGGCCACCCCCCGCGCAGGCAGTTTCTGCCGGGCAGTCGCGACTTGAGCAGTGTTTGTCCCACGGGGGGCCGGGCGTTGTTGACCCGGCGGTGGCCGGACTATCGCCAATCCGTGGAACTGCTGGAGCCCGGCCAGCCACCCAAGCAGCTCTGGATTGGCTCAGATGCCGTGATGGGAACGGCATGCGAACGCAGTGGAGACCGCATCTGGCTCTTGCTGACCAACTGGGATCAAGCCACCAACAGTCAAACCCCACGCGTCCTAGTCCTGGACCGTTCTGGTGTCGTGCAAAACCAGCGCGAACTCAAGGGATGGGAATTGGAAATGCGCAGTGGCTTTGCGCTGGATCCAACCCGAGATGTTTTGTTGCTGGCCCTACGCAATCCC
>NZ_JAFMFX010000114.1:0-2836 GCF_017855895.1 Vulcanococcus sp. CPBay_Sum15L08_68
TCGAACAGCAACGCCAACGCCTCCTTGGGTGCTGTGCAGCCGTTCTTGAGCATCATCAATAACTTCGTGACAGGCCGAACCTTTGGCTACGCCGGTCTGAATGCCAATACCGACGAGGGTTTTGGCATCAGCTCTGGCCAAACCTGGGCTACCGACAACACGGTGGGTCTGAACCTGCGCTGGTCGATCTTTGATGGCGGCCGCGCCCGGGCGCAGTACCGCCAGTCCAAGCAACAGGCTCAAGAAAACGCTTTCCGCTTCGCGGACACCCGCGATCGCGTTCGCTTCGAGGTGGAGCAGAGCTTTAACGATTTGCGGGCTGATACACGCACGATTCAGACCACCTCACGCGAGGTGCTCTCCTCCCGTGAATCGCTCCGCTTGGCTCGCCTGCGCTTTCAGGCCGGTGTGACCACCCAGCGAGAGGTCGTGGATAACCAGCGGGACTTGACTCAGGCCCAGCTGCGTTATGCACGAGCTCTCGCTGACTACAACAACGGTCTTTCGGAGTTGCGACGCCGCACGGGTCTGGATCAGATCGCCATCTGCCAGCCGCCCAAGCTCTCGGCGATCAAGCCGCTTGAGGACGAGACCTACACCGTTCCTGTCCCGCCTGAGCCCCTGCCGCCAGCCTGCTCCGCTCCCTATCCGGCGGCCAAGAGCTAGGTCTTAGTCCGACTAACGTCAGTGACCAGCTGAGCGACTGCAGCTGTCTCTTCCTCTTCCTCGTCTGATCCGTCTGGGGTTGTTCCAGGGGTGCCTGGGCTGTCTGGCGGTGATCTTTGTCGGGATGCTCAACCGGGTGATGCTCACGGAGCTGGGTTTCCCTGGGCTGCTGGTGGGTGGTGCCCTGGCCCTTGAGCAGGTGGTGGCCCCGGCGCGCATCCTGTTCGGACAGATCTCCGATAGCCGGCCCTGGGCCGGCAGACACCGCACCCCCTACATCTGGCTGGGTTCGGCCTTGTTCTGCAGCTTGGCGGTGCTGTTGATCCCGCTGATTTTCCGCCTGCATGCCGCCTTCGGTTCAGGGGATGCTGGGGCGATTACGGCTGGGATTGCGGCGATCTGTGCGGTGGTGGCTTGCTACGGCCTGGCGGTCTCGCTGGCGACGACGCCCTACCTGGCCCTGGTGATTGACCTGACGAGCGAGGAGGAACGCCCCCGGGCGGTGGGCTTGATTTGGTGTCTGCTCACCGTGGGCATCGTGGTGGGTGCGATTGCCACCAGCATTTGTTTGAAGGGGCTGGATGGGGTGAGTGACCCAGCGCTGCTTGAGCCAGCGCTGTTCCAGTTCTTGGCTCGCGTGGCCGTGGTGGTGTTTGCCCTGACGGTCTTTGCGACCTGGGGCGTGGAGCCCCATGCGAGTGAGCGGGCGATTAGTCGCTCGGAGGACCGTGAGGATGCGATCACCCTGGGGGATGCCTGGCGCCTGATCACCTGCAGCCGTCAGGTGCTGGTCTTTTTCTGCTTCCTGCTGGCGTTCACCTTGGCGGTCTTCCTGCAGGACCCGATCCTGGAGAGCTACGGCGCGGAGGTGTTCGGTCTGCCGATCGCTGCGACGGCTTCCTTGAGTGCGGTTTGGGGGGTGGGAACCCTGCTGGGTTTGCTGCTGGCCGGGCTCTGGTTGGTTCCCAAGCTTGGGAAGTTCAGCGCGGCTCGGCTGGGCTGTCAGCTGATCCTGCTGTCGCTGCTGCTGTTGGCGGGCGTCGGGGTGCTGGCTGATCCGAATGCATTGCGGATCGTGCTGTTTCTGTTCGGACTGGCGACAGGGATCGGAACCAATGCCACCTTGGTTTTGATGCTGGATCTCACCCTTCCTGCTGTCGCTGGCACCTTTGTCGGTGTCTGGGGCCTGGCCCAGGCCTACTCACGGGCGTTGGGCAAGGTGATGGGTGGGGGTCTGTTGGATGCAGCGCGCTGGGTGTTGCCTGAGGCACCAGCGCATGTGGCCTACGGGCTGGTGCTGCTGTTTGAGGCGTCCATCGCGGTTCTGGCCTTGGTGCTGTTGAGCCGCGTCAGCCTGAAGCAATTCCGGGCGGATACAGCCGGCAATCTCGATCGTGTTCTCGCTGCGGAGCTGGGGTGACGATGCTTTCTCTTGCGATGCCAGAAGGCTTGGAGCAGCTGGGGCTACTGCTGGATCAGGTGGCCGAGCGACAGCGACAGGACTTTGGCCAGCTGGATTCCGAAGCCAAGGCCGACGGGAGCCTGATCACGGCCTGTGACCGCTGGAGCGATGCCACCTTGGTCAAAGGTTTGGCTGAGCTCTATCCCGGTGAGGGGGTGCTGAGCGAGGAAGGCAGTCAGTCGGTTCCGACCTCGGAGGCCTATTGGGTGGTGGATCCCCTGGATGGGACGACCAACTTCGCGGCGGGGATTCCCTATTGGGCGATTTCCCTGGCCCGCTTTGAGAACGGAGTCCCGGTGCTGGGGGTGTTGGACGTACCGCCCCTGCGTCAGCGGATCGTGGCGATTCGAGGCGGTGGAGCCTGGCGGAAGGACAAGAAATTGGGTGCCCCTTCGGCCCGCAATCAGGTGGCCGGTTGTGCGTCCCTTTGCAGCCGCTCGATTGGGGTGCTGCAGAAGCTTCCGAATCAGCGTTTCCCAGGGAAGATTCGGCTGCTGGGGGTGGCCAGCTTGAACCTGGTGAGTGTGGGGATGGGGCAGACCATCTCGGCCTTGGAGGCCACACCGAAGATTTGGGACCTGGCTGCCGCATGGCTGGTGCTCCAGGAACTGAATTGCCCGATGGATTGGCTGGTGCGGGATCCAGCTCAGCTCAGGCCCGGCGAGGATCTAAGTGAGGCCAACTTCCCCGTGCTGGCGGCGCGCAACG
>NZ_JAFMFX010000115.1:0-2795 GCF_017855895.1 Vulcanococcus sp. CPBay_Sum15L08_68
GGGCGATACTGGATTCGAACCAGTGACCCCTTCCGTGTGAAGGAAGTGCGCTACCGCTGTGCTAATCGCCCGCGTGCGCTCATCGCTCGCGCAGTCAGAGCTTAGATCATGGCCGCGCGGCGGGCCTACTCAGCGCCGCCGCGGAAGAGGTGGTTGTGGCTCGCTGAATAGAGCTTGGAGCGGGGGCCCCCAGGGGCCGCGAGGGCGGGGCTCACCACGTAGAGGGTCGTGCGGATCAGCTCGCGCTCGCGGCTGACCCGATCGATGTCCTTCAGGGGGACAACGCTGATCCACTCATCGGGCCAGCTGACGCGATAGCCAATGGCCACAGGGGTGTCCGCTGGATAGTGCAGCAGCAGTTCACGCTGCACCTCCTCGACGTGCCGAGCACTGAGGTACAGGCAGAGGGAGGCCTTGAGCGATGCCAGACGCTCCAGGGACTCGCTCTCTGGCACGCCGGTTCGCCCCCCTGCCCTGCCAAGCACAATCGTCTGCACCAGTCCGGGAATGGTGAGCTCGCTGTTCAGGCGGGCGGCAGTGGCCTGATAAGCACTGAGTCCGGGGACGACCTCCACGGCAACATCGGCATCGAGCAAGCGGCAGAGCTGTTCGTTGAGGGCGCTGTAGAGGCAAGTGTCTCCGTCATGCAGGCGCACCACGCGCTTGCCCTGCTTGACGCGATCGAGCATCAGCAGCATCACCTCCTCCAAGGTCAGGGTGCTGGTTCGGATCCGCTCGCAGTCCTGGGGCGCCATTGCCGCCAGCTGAGGATTGACCAGCGAATCGGTCCAGATCAGGACCTCCGCTTGTTCAATCGTTCTGGCTGCCCGCAGGGTCAGCAGATCGGGAGCGCCTGGGCCCGCTCCAACAATCCAGACCTTTCCCGTGGTCGTGCTCATGGCTTCACTCCGCTGGGGTCGGGTAGGGGGCGTTTGCGGCCATAGAGCCAGTAGAGGCCCAAGCCACCCAGCGCGATCAAGACCAGGCTGATCAGCTGGGCCATGCGCAGTCCACCGGCGCAGTAGGGCGGTGTCCCCATCAGGCAGAGCGGATCAATCCGCAGTCCTTCAATCCAAAGGCGACCGCAGCTGTAACTCATCAGATAGACGCAGCTCAGGGCGCCAGCAGGCAGTGCGATCCGCCCTTCCATTCCCCGCCGAAACAGCCAGAGC
Organism: Vulcanococcus sp. CPBay_Sum15L08_68; assembly: GCF_017855895.1. Lineage (NCBI taxonomy): Bacteria > Bacillati > Cyanobacteriota > Cyanophyceae > Synechococcales > Synechococcaceae > Vulcanococcus > Vulcanococcus sp. CPBay_Sum15L08_68. Next base: position 1,173 of record NZ_JAFMFX010000115.1, read on the forward strand.
AGCAGCAGCAGGACGCCCAGGTTCCAGATCGACTCGTAGAGAAAGGTCGGGTGAAAGGTCGATTGATCGAGAAATTCAACCGGTCGGTTCGAAAACGGGATGGTCAGCTTCCAGGGAAGGTCCGTGGGAAGACCGAAGGCCTCGGAATTAAAAAAGTTCCCCCAGCGACCGATGGCCTGGCCCAGTGCCACCGAGGGAAGCAGGACATCCAGCAGATTCCAGAAGGCGATCTTGCGCCAGCGGCTGTACAGGATCACCGCCAAGGTCCCACCAATCAGGGCCCCGTGGATGGCAATGCCGCCGCGCCAGATGGCCAGTGCATCCAGCCAGTTGAAGCGGTACTGACGCCACTCAAAGGTGACGTAGTAGATCCGGGCACCAACGACGGCCGCCAGGACCAGCAGTGGCAGCAGATCGGCGATCAACGTCGAATCGATGCCCCGCTCTTTGCCCAGGCGGGTGGCCAGGGCGAGTCCGCAGAGCACCGCAATCGCGATGAGCAGCCCGTACCAACGCAAAGAAAATGGCCCCAGCTGAAACAGCAAGGGGCCAGGGGAGGTGAACACAGCGAAGGGCATCAAAGGCCTTCGGCGGCCTGCACCTTCTCGAACTGCTTCTTCTTCAGAACAAGCATGATCTGGGCAAGAGCCACGGCGGCGAAGAAGGCCAGCAAGCCGTAGATGCGCACGGGGTTCTGCAGAACGACCTCAGCATCCAGTTGACCGAAGCCACCCACGTTGGGGTCATTGGTCAGGGCTGCACCAGCGGCGACCACATCGCCCACTTGGGCAGTGACGGTGGGGCCAGCGGGGATGGTGTCGCTCACGCTGTTGCCGTCGGCGGTCTTGATGACGACAACGGAGGCACCGGCGTCACCGGCGTTGATCGCTTCAACGGTGCCAGCAGCAGAAGCGTTAAAGACGCCGTTGTTGCTCTTCTCACCGGTGGGGTACACCTGACCGCGGCCGCGGTTACCGCCGACGTGCAGCTGGAACTTGCCGAAGTGGATGTTGCTATCGGCAGCGGGGTCAGGCGAGAGGATCGGGAAGACGATCTTCTGGTGGTCATCGCCGGGCAGGGGACCGACCAACAGGATGTTGGGGTTCTCTTCGTCCCAGGTGGTGACGTAAACGCCTTCGGTCTCTTCCTTGAGTTCGTCGGTCAGACGATCAGCGGGAGCGAGTTTGAAACCGTCGGGAAGCATCACGACAGCACCCACGTTCAGGCCGGTGGGAGAGCCATCGCCAGACACCTGCTGAACGCTGGTGTCGTAAGGGATCTCGACTTCAACCTTGAAGACCTCATCGGGGAAGACCGCTTGGGGCAGTTCCACGTGGGTGGGCTTCTTCGCCAGGTGGCAGTTGGCGCAGGCCAGCTTGCCGGTGGCTTCCCGGGGGTAGTCGTACTGCTGCTGTGCCCAGAAGGGATAAGCCCAGCTGGCCTGAGGAGCAAAGAAGAGTGCGCCGAGAACCAGAACCGAACTCAGCAGCAGGGAGAAGGAGCGACGCATGGGGCGTGGGGGCGAGAGGGAAACGGTTGGGGAGGAGATCAGACCCACCAGGGCTTCTCGCCGGTGCGGAAATCGGTTTCGGTCCACTGGCTCAGGAACACGTTGTCGTTCTC
>NZ_JAFMFX010000116.1:0-2793 GCF_017855895.1 Vulcanococcus sp. CPBay_Sum15L08_68
CGGCTCAGGCGGGTGTGAAGGTAGGCGGCATAGACAAGCCAGCAGATCAAGGCCCAGGTTTCCTTGGGATCCCAGCTCCACCAGCTGCCCCAGGCCTCGTTGGCCCAGACGGCACCGCTGACGATGCCAACGGAGAGCAACAGAAAGCCAACGGTGATCGTGCGGTAGCTCAGGCTGTCGAGCTGCTCACTGAGGGAGAGGGAGGCGCTGCTCAATGAGAGATCAACCGGGGCTCCGTCGGCGGCAAGGCTGGCCTGGCGGAAGCCGCCACTGCCGATGGAGCTGCTGCGCAGTTCCAAGGCCTGCCCGCGATCGGTAAAAAGCACCGCCATCGAGAGCAAAGAGCCGACCAAGAGGGCTGCGTAACTCACCATGATCACGCTGACGTGCATCACCAGCCAGCTGGAGCGCAGGGCGGGCACCAGTGGGGCGGCCTGCTGCAGTTGATCCGGCAGGGCGAAGGAGGCGAAGGCCACGCAGCCCAGACCCATGGGTGTAGCGGACGCCGCCACGAGCGGTGAGCGATAGGTCCGCTCCACCAGCAACTGGGTCAAGGTGCAAGCCCAGGCCAGGAAACAGAGGGACTCGTAGAGGTTGCTGATCGGAAAGTGGCCGGACTGCCACCAGCGCAGCACCAGTTGCGCTGTCAGAGCCAAGTTGGCCGTCGCCACCAGCAGGCGAACCACGGTGCTGCCCTGGCCTCCGCCACTGACGCTCCAAAAGGACAGGGGAAGGGCCAGGAGCAGCAGCGCAAAGGCAGCAAGACCAAGCGCAAGAACCGGATCGGTCACGAAACCGCTGACGAGATCAAAGATGGCGAACAGTCTGCCGCGCCAAAGGCAAGGTCAGCGGCTGGCCTTGCGAAGCAGCACAAGACCGCCACCAAGACCAATCAAAACCGGCAACCAAGCGGCAAAGAAGGGGTAGAGGGTTCCCTTGATGCCGAGGGAGCTGAAGATGAACGACATCAGGTAGTAGCCAAAGATCAGCAAAACGCTGATGCCGAAGCCCTGACTGCGGCTGGTGCGGGAATTGGGGCGAACCCCAAGGCTGCTGCCGATCAAGCCAAAGACCAGGCAGATGGCCGGGAAGGCAAATTTTTCCTGGATCCGCACCCGCAGCCGCCGGGCTTCCTTTTGATCACCGGCTTGAACCAGAAGCGCCTCGGCGCGGCGCGCCTGGGCCACGGTCATCTGGGCCGCATCACTGGGCAGCATGCCCACATCCTGGGGAGCCCGGGTGAAGGGGTAGTAGTAACTGGTGTAGTTGGCTGAGGTGGTGAAGTTATTGGCCGCATCGATGTTGAGAATTCGGCCATTGCGGAACTCCCACATCGCCCTGTTCTCGTCCCAGACCGCAGTGTTGGCGGTTAAAACCTGCTGCTGATCCTCACGGGAGAAATCGAGCAGGGTGACGCCCTGCATCTCACCGTTTTTGAACTCCTTGGCATAAAAGAGCTGGGTCAGTCCCTCTCCGGCATTGCCACCGGGCTCCTTGGGTGTAATCCGGCCGAAGCGCGAATAGACAACGTTTTTGCCCGTCTGGGCGGAGAGGGCGCGACCGAGGGCGCTATCGAGGACGTTGGAAGCCGAATAGTTGGCGCTCGGAACGATGACGTCGTTGAACACGAAGGTCAGCAGCGTCATCAGGGCCGCCAGCACCAGGGCGGGGACGACCATGCGCCAGGTCTTCACGCCGATGCTGCGCAGGGCCGTGAGTTCGCTACTGCCCGAGAGGCGACTAAAGGCCAACAGGGTGGCCATCAGGGTGGCCATCGGGAAGGACAGCACCAAGAAGCCGGGCATGCGCAGGGCGAGGACCTTGCCAGCGGCCCAGAGCGGCAGGCCTGCCTCGGCCACCTTGCGGACCAACTCAAAGACGACACCCACCGAGAGGGAGACGGCCGTGAAGGCGGCGATGCCGAAGAGCAGTGGGCCGAGCATCTCGGCAAACAGCCAGCGATCCAGCAGAGGGAGGGTTCTCCACTGGCGTTGGAGCTTTTGAGACTGCCGGCGCAGGGGCTCGGTCCAGGTCGGTGCGATCGTCACAGCCGGAAGTCCTCCCCGAGGTAGTGGCGACGCACCAGGGGGTCATTCGCCATCTCACGGGAGGGGCCACTGGCCAAGATGCTTCCCTCCGTCAGGATGTAGGCGCGGTCGGTGATCGACAGGGTCTCACGAACGTTGTGATCCGTGATCAGCACCCCCATGCCTCGATCCCGCAGTCCGGCGATCAAGGTCTGAAGGTCGGCCACGGCCAGGGGATCGACACCTGCAAACGGTTCATCCAGCAGCAGATAGCGGGGACCGCTTTCGCCGACCGCCAGGGCTCGGGCCACTTCGCAGCGCCGGCGTTCACCGCCTGAGAGCTGATAACCGAGGCGGTGCTGAAAGGGCTTCAGGTGGAAATCCTGCACCAATTGCTCGACCCGATCACGGCGCTGTTCCTTGGGGGCTCCACTTTCCTGGAGGGCCAACATCAGGTTGTCCTGGACGCTCAGGCTGCGGAAGACACTCGCTTCCTGGGGGAGGTAGCCGATGCCCAAGCGGGCACGCTCCGGCATGGAGAAGTCGGCAACACAGGTCTCATCCATGGTCACGGCCCCTGAGTCCGGGCGCAGCAGACCGGTCACCAGATTGAAGGTGGTGGTTTTTCCTGCACCGTTGGGGCCGAGTAACCCGACCACCTCTCCAGGGTTGAGGTTGAGGCTGACCTCTTTCACCAAAGGTCGGCCGCCAATGGTCAAGGCGACGCGATCAAGGACCAGGCTCATGGCTTCGCGGGGCCCGAGCT
>NZ_JAFMFX010000049.1:0-12641 GCF_017855895.1 Vulcanococcus sp. CPBay_Sum15L08_68
CAATAACGCGGACTGGCAGACCTTCAGGGAGGTCAATCAACGCTTTGCGGAGGCGGCCTGCAATGAAGCGGCCCCTGGGGCTTCCATTTGGATTCACGACTACAACCTCTGGCTAGCGCCAGGGTTCATCCGGGCCCTGCGCCCCGACGTCAAGATCAGCTTTTTCCATCACACGCCCTTCCCCAGCAGTGATGTCTTCAGCATCCTGCCTTGGAGGGAGGAGATCGTCGAAAGCCTGCTCTGCTGCGACGCCGTGGGCTTCCATATCCCGCGCTACGCCGAAAATTTCGCACGGGCGGCGTCCAGCTTGCTGCCGGTCAAGAAGGGACCGAAAGCGTCGATTGCCGACCATTTCATGCCCTGCGGCAGCGCCCTGGCCCAACCCGATGCAACCCCCTGGCTGGAGCACAACGGCCACCGCGTCAAGCTCGTGGCAACACCGGTCGGCACCAGTCCGGATGTGATTCGCTCCATCCGGGATTCCAAGCCCGTTCAAGATCTGATCAAGGAGATCGAAAGCAATACCAAACGCGGCCGCACGCTGATCCTTTCCGCGAGTCGCGTCGACTACACCAAGGGCAACGAAGAGCTCCTGCGGACATTTGAACGGCTCCTGGAGCGCAACGAGGCCATCCATGGCCAAGTGGTTTTGGTCTTGGCCTGTGTGGCAGCCAACACCGGCATGAAGGTCTATGAGGACACCCAACGGGGCATTGAAGAAACGGTCGGTCGCATCAACGGTCGTTTCAGCAAGATCGATTGGGTGCCCATCCGGTTGACCACCCAACGCATTCCCTATGAGGAAATGGTGGCCTGGTTTGCCGCATCGGACATCTGCTGGATCACGCCGCTTCGCGATGGTCTGAACCTGGTGGCCAAGGAATATGCGGCGGCACGCAAGGGCCAGGGCGGAAGCCTGGTCCTCTCTGAGTTCACCGGCGCATCGGTGGTGATGAAGGGTGCGGTGCTCACCAACCCCTACTCCCATCGACGCATGGATGAGGCCATCGACCTGGCGCTCAGCCTCTCGGGCGAGGAGCAACGGGAGCGGATGGCGTCCATGGCCGCCTCGGTGGACCAGCTCAGCGTCAACCACTGGGCCAAGGAACAACTCGAGGCCATTCAGTAGCAGCCATGGGACGGAGAGGTTGGCTGGTGGGACTGAGCTGTCTCTTGGGCAGCCTGCTCATCAGCCTTGTGCTCTGGGCCCAACCCCGCAAAGAGCCGGTTTCGATCCTGATGCCGGCTCCCTTCGCGGATGCCACGGTTGAACTTGTCGAGACCTTCAACCGCGAGCACCCCAACATTGACTTGACGGTGACCCGGGGACCCCTGGAAACAGAGGCCGTCTCAGACCTGGCCATCAGCAGCCTCTTGCTTGGCAACAGTCCCTACGACGTCCTCCTGATGGACGTCACCTGGACGCCGAAATACGCCAAGGCCGGCTGGCTCGAACCCCTCGATGGCTGGCTCGGAGACGATGCCCTGAGCGATCTCGCCCCAGGAGCTGAGCTTGGCAATGCCTTTGATGGCCACCTCTGGCGCTTCCCCCTGGTGGCTGACATGGGTCTGCTGTTCTGGCGCACGGACCTCATGGACGCACCTCCCAGAACACCCGCCGAGCTGGAGGCCATTAGCGCCTCACTGCAACAAGAAGGTCGGGTGCGCTGGGGCTATGTCTGGCAAGGCCGCCAATACGAGGGACTGAGCTGCACCTATCTGGAGGTTCTCCGTGGTTTTGGCGGCCGCTGGCTCCGTGACGGCTCACCTGCACTCGACAGCCCGGAGGCGATTGCAGCCAGCCAATGGCTCCGCAGCCTCGTCAATCGCGGGGTCACGCCTCCCTCGGTGGCCAACATGGCCGAGCCAGAAGCACTTCAGGCCTTTGAAAGTGGCGACGCCGCCTTCATGCGCAACTGGCCCTATGCCTGGGCCGAACTGAACAAGCCGGGCTCAATGCTGGCCGGAAAGGTCGGGATCACCACCATGGTGAGCCTGCCCGGGGAACCCCACGTGGCGACCCAGGGCAGCTGGGGGCTTGCCGTGCTCTCGGGTTCGAACCACAAGCAAGCGGCCGTTGAGGCCCTGCAGTTTTTGACCAGCACAGCAGCCCAAAAAGAGCTCAACCTCAATTGGGGCTATACGCCGACGCGCCTGAGTGTCTTTGAAGACCCTGAGCTGATCAGCGCCAATCCAGTCCTGCCGGAGTTGCAGGCAGCCCTGGCTGCTGCGGTGCTCAGGCCGGTGACGCCGATCTACGCCCAGCTCAGTGACCTGCTCTACCGCGAGGTCAACACGGTGATCGCTGGGGAGATTGCTGCGGCACCAGCCATGGAGACCCTGCAGCGCAACAGCGTTCAACTGGAGCGCTCCACGGGAGGAGTGCAGTAAATGTTCCGCTCACGCCAACAGCTGTGGCTGATGTTGCCGGCCCTGGCGGCGCTAACGCTGATCTTTGTCCTTCCCATCGCTCACTACCTCTGGTTGAGCGTTCACACCCAGACGGTGTTGACCGAGTTGAAGCCAATCCCGGCAGGGGCTGCCCAATGGATCCGGCTCTGGAACGACAGTCGCTTCTGGCAGGACGCCTGGCAGACCCTTCGCTTTGCGGGGTTCTCCGTGACGACGGAAATGGTCCTGGGGCTCGCCATCGCCCTGCTCCTGAACCAGCCCCTACGCGGCAAGAGCAGCTTGCGGCTGATCAGCCTCCTGCCCTGGGCGCTGCCGACAACTGTTATGGCCCTGGGCTGGCGCTGGATCTTTAACGATCCCTATGGCCCGATCAACCAAGCCCTGCATTGGATCGGAGTGGCTCCCGTCGCCTTTCTGGCCAACCCCTCCATCACCTGGATTGCCACGGTCTGGGCTGACACCTGGAAGACCACTCCGTTCGTGGCGTTACTTCTATTGGCCGGTCTGCAGAACATTCCGCGTGATCTCTATGAGGCGGCGCAATTAGAGGGGGCGTCCGCCTGGCAGTCCCTCTGGCGGATCACCATTCCGCTGTTGACCCCCTATCTACTCATCGCCCTGGTCTTCCGCTTGGCCCAGGCGCTGGGGGTCTTTGATCTGGTGCAAGTCCTGACCGGTGGTGGCCCCGCAGGCAGTACGGAAAGCCTCGCCCTCTACGCCTATCTCAATGCGATGCGCTTCCTGGACTTTGGCTACAGCGCCACCGTGATGCTGGGTGCCTTTGCGGGACTGCTTGTGCTCTGCTCTGGCCTGGCGGGTCTCTGGTGGTTCACAAGCAGCCGCCTATCGATCAAGGGAGGAGAGCCCTAATGGCACGCCTGGTCCTCCTGGTCTGGAGCCTCGGGCCGATGCTCTGGCAGCTCTACACCTCCTTCAGGCCCACCGCAGCCCTAACCGGGGCTGGCGGTGGAGGCTGGACCCTCGCGCACTACCAGCAGCTCCTCAACGGAAATCCACCGTTTCTGACCTATCTGCTCAACAGCGCGATCGTCGGCTTCAGCAGCACGTTGTTGACCCTGCTCTTGGCCATCCCCTGCGCCTACGCCCTCAGCCGGATGCAGGCCCACCGGGCTCGCAATATCAGCGTCTTGGTGGCGGCTGCCGCTGCCTTCCCCGCGGTACTGCTGTTTTTAGCCCTACTGCAGGTGGCGCGCGACTTTCATCTGGCGAACAACCTTCTGGCCCTGAGCCTTCCCTATGCCGGCCTTTGTTTGCCGCTGGCCATCCTTCTGCTGCAGGCCGCTTTCCGCGATATCCCCGTGGAGTTAGAGGAGGCGGCCCTGATGGAGGGCATGAACCTTTGGCAGCGCCTGCGCTGGGTGCTTCTGCCCCTGATGGCTCCGGCCATCTCCTCGGCAGCACTGTTGATCTTCATCTTCTGCTGGAACGAGTATCCGATCGCCCTGACCTGGTTGAGTCAGTCCGACCTGCTCACCCTCGCCCCAGCGATTGCGCGTATCGCCGGCTCCTCGATTTTCACCGTTCCCTATGGAGCCTTTGCCGCCGCCACCGTTCTAGGTAGCGCGCCATTGCTGCTGATCATGTTGCTGTTCCAACGGCAGATCATCAGTGGCCTCACCCAAGGGGCCATCAAGGGCTAGCCCTGACCAATCACGATCGCTTCACCGCTTGATGACCGCCTCCAGCTCTGCTCGCACAGGTCTTGTTCTCAACCAGCTCTCTCGCAGGGTGGGACAGCAGACCCTGCTGCAGAACCTCAACCTGGAGGTGGCTCCCGGGGAAATTCTGGCTCTGCTGGGGCCCAGTGGTTGCGGCAAAAGCACCACCCTGCGTTGTATCGCAGGCCTCGATCAGGTCAGCAGCGGCAGGATTGAACTGGCTGGAGAGACCATCACAGCCCTTCCACCGGCTCAGCGGAACGTGGCGATGGTGTTCCAGAGCTACGCCCTCTATCCCCACCTCAGCGTGGCCAAAAACTTGAGCCTGGGACTGGAACTCAGGCGAGTTCCCCGTTCGGAGATCGACGGAGAGGTCCAGCGGGTCTTGGCCCTGCTCCAACTCGATGGCTGCCGGGATCGAAAGCCAGCCGAACTCTCCGGAGGACAGCGCCAGCGGGTTGCCCTCGCTCGGGCGCTCCTACGCAAGCCCGCCCTGTTTCTGCTGGACGAGCCCATGAGCAACCTCGATGCCCAGCTCAGGGAAGAGCTGCGCGGCGAACTGCGCGGGATCTTGCACAGCACTGGAGCGCCGGTGGTGTACGTCACCCATGACCAACACGAAGCGATGGGCCTGGCGGACCGCATCGCGGTTCTGAAGGCGGGGGATCTGCAGCAGGTGGGATCAGCCACAGAGCTCTACCAAGATCCAGAGAACCAATTCGTCGCCAGTTTTCTGGGGAGCCCTTCGATCAACCTCTTGCCGCTTCACCCCGGTGAACTCGTCGGTCTGCGGCCCGAGCATTTAGCGCTGGCTGAGGCCGGGGCCCCACAGGACGAACAGGAGGTCGCCGTGGAGGCGCAACGGCAGCATTTGGAGTGGCTTGGCGATCGCGTCATCAGCCACTGGAGAGTGCGGGACACCAGTGTGAAGGTGCTCTCCGATGCCCAAAGCGTCAGCGCAAAGCTGGCGCAAGCCAACGATCGGCCCCTTCAGCTGCGCTGGAGGCGGGAGCATGAACTCCACTTCGAGCAGGCCACTGGCCGCCGAATCCGCTGATCGGAACTAGTCCTCCCAGACCGTTTCGATCACATTCATGGCCTGCAGATAAGCAGGGATGTCATCAGCGCTGGCGGACTCATCGTCCACAAAGCTGTCGCCACCGCCCGAACGGCGAGCCAAGTCCGCGACAACGGCACTCACCACGACATCCATTGCCGCTGAGTTGTCGAGATTTTGAAGCGCCTCCGCATAGCGCCTGCTGTGGGTGGGACGCACAGACTCTTGGCAGTAGTTGCTGAGTTCACGGCTCTCGGTCATCACCGAGAAGGCCGATTGTTTGGAGTTTTGCCGGCCAAAGATGGCCATGTAGAGCAGGTTGATCAGCGAGGCGTCATGCAACGGAATGCCGTACTGGCGGACGATCTGGGGCCAGTAGCGCAGGGAGCGCAGGCCCTCGAGTCCCCCTTTGGACAACCCCGCGTCTTCGCACCAGGACTCGAATTCTTCGAGATTCGCCGGGCAGCGACCGCACTCACGCATGCGATTCGCGAGCACGGCCCCCGCCTGGAAATTGCGCGTCGGACTGCCGGCGGTGGGCAGCATCATGCTGCCGCGCACATCGGCAACCATCGCCGTCAACTGCGAGAACGTGTGATCGCGGACCTTCTCCATGTCACCATCGCGCACTAGGGCGGCCTCAATCCTCTGGACGCCATAACCCAATTCCGTCAGGGCAATCGGCTGGCGGTGGTAGAGCCGTTGTCGGTCGGTTCGCGCCATCGAGACGGTGGCCGCTTGATCGAGACACTGCTCCAGCAGCAGGGTCAAGAGGGTCGGAAGAACGCCTGGGTTGTCCCTGTGGAAGGTGTAACCAAAGCCCGCAAAAATCGAGGCCATGTTTTTTGCGGCCTTGATGTATTGCCCTTCGATGTTGTGCACCCCAGCAGATACCTGAAGGTTGGGGGAAAGGCGATCCAGTAGTCGCGCCCCCAACAGGGCCGTCAGGGCATTGGGATGGCAGAAATTTGCCGTGAAGCTATCCAGGGGATTGCGCAGGGCTCCATGGCGATGGAAGCCGGTGAAGAAGGCCAAGTTGGGTGCTTTCTGGCACAGCACATAGGCCTCATTGGAGATCGGATCGTGGGTGAACGAACCGGCAAGACAGGCCAGGACAACATGCTCCCGCCCCAACTCTTCGCGCAGCCTGAGGGCCTCCTGGAGGTCCTCCTCGATGTGGTTGCTGTTGGCGCTGAGAACGACTAATTCACAGTTCTGGAGCAAATAGCCCAGGTCGTTGGGCTTCAGCTGGCCGGCCTGCCCGTGGGTGCCCATCCGCTCCATGGTGGCGCGGTGCTCCGGGTCCATCCCTGAGAGCTCCTCGCTCTTGAAGGCTCCGAGAATTTGACGGCCGGGACGCGCGGCCAGAAGCAACCGCGAGCCATCGGTTTGCATCGCGCAGTTGTAGGCCAGCGAAGCGGGATACAAGCCAACGCTGTAGAAGCCGACCTTTCCCTCCTCCAGCGCCAGCAGGCGGCGGCGGATCCGTTCAGGGTCCAGGTTGGATTCGAAAAAACCGTTCTGCAAGATCACATCGGGGCCCTTTCCCCATCCTTACGGGCCAGGGGGACCCATGGGAGGGTGGAACCCGTTCGACGAGGAACCGATGGCGCGTCTCTCCCTGATCGAACTGAAGCAGCAGATCAGCGCCGACCCGAACGTCCTGATCGTTCAGGATCTCGACGGTGTCTGTATGCCGCTGGTGCGCGATCCGTTAACCCGGGTCCTACCGGTGGCGTACATCCAGGCAGTCGCCAAGCTGGGGCATCGATTTCGCGTCCTCACCAACGGCGAGCACAGCAGCACCCGCGGCGTGAATCGACTCGTTGAAAGCGCCCTGGCGCCAGGACGAGATCCGGCCGCTGAGGGTTTGTATCTCCCAGGCTTGGCGGCGGGCGGGGTGCAATCCCAAACCCGCCATGGCTTGATCAGCCATCCGGGAGTCACGCCAGCGGAACTCCAGTTTCTGAAGGCCGTCCCCACGCTGCTCAGCCGAGGGGTGGGGGAGATCATTCGCCAGATCACTCCGGATGCCAAAGCGGAAGAACAGGAGCGTCTTGCCCAGGCCGCCGTGCTGGATAACGAACTCTCGCCAACACTGAACCTCAATGTGCTTTTTGCTGGCCTGTGCCCGGAGGTCGAAGAACAACGTCAGCTGCAACGGCTCAGCCTCGGATTGCTCCAGAACATCGAGAAGCAAGCGCAGGAGCAGGGGCTGGCCGATTCGTTTTTCGTGCACCTGGCACCCAACCTGGGCCAGCACAAGGGACAAGAACAACTGAAGTGGGCCAGCCCTGAGCACCGCGGGACCAGCGACTTCCAATTCATGCTCCGCGGCGCTGTCAAGGAAGCGGGCCTCTTGGTGCTCCTCAACCAGCACATCGAACGGAGCACGGGCAAAGCTCCCCTCGGCGCGGACTTCAACGTGCGCTCCGCCCCCAGAACAGCGGAGGGGCTGCTGGCGTTGGCAGAGGACTGCATCGCCCCAGAAACCATGCCCACGTTGATCGGCATTGCCGACACGATCACGTCTGAATGGGTCGTGGAGGGCGACCAAGCCGGTTGGCGCCGTGGGGGCAGCGACCGTGGCTTTTTGACGTTGTTGCAGCAGATCGGACAGACCTTTGAAACCCCCAATCGAGTGGTCTTGATCGACAGCAGTGGAGGGGAACTGGATCGCCCCAGCCTCCAAGATCCAGAGCTCAAAGGTCTGAGTGATCCGGAGGATCCCTTGCGGCTGGATGTGCTTGTTCCGGGGGGGCCAGAGGCCTATGTGGAGTGGTTTGTTGATTTGGCAGACAACGTCTTTTAAAACGTTGGGCTGACAGCGGCAGCAGAACGGCCTATCCAAGGAGGTAGTCGCCGTTTGTTCCGATGCCAGAGGGGGCCAGCAGGACACAAACCTGGCCTCCAGCTCCGGGACAGCATCCCTGGTGGGATGGAGCGGTGATCTACCAGCTGATCCCCCGTTGCTACAGCGATTCCGATGGGGATGGCATCGGTGATTTCGGGGGCCTAACCAAGCGTCTGGGCTATCTGCGTTGGCTCGGGGTCGACGCGATCTGGATGACCCCGATCTATCCCTCGCCGCTCAGGGACGGTGGCTACGACATCACAGACTTCACCGACATCCACCCGGAGCTCGGGGATCTCGATGCCTTTCACCGCCTGATCGAAGCGGCCCATGCCCATGGGATCCGGGTGGTGATCGACCTGGTGTTGAACCACACCAGTCAGTTGCATCCCTGGTTTCAACGGGCCCGCTTTGCGGAGCGGGGCAGTCCAGACCGTGACTTTTATGTCTGGAGGGATGACCCGGACGGCTATAGCGATGCCCCAGTCCTCTTTCGACACTTCGAGGACTCCAATTGGTCCTGGGATCCGATAGCGCAGCAGTACTACCTGCATCGCTTTCTGCATCACCAACCTGATCTCAACTACGACAACCCAGCCGTCCAGGAGGCGGTACTCCAGGTCGTTGATTTCTGGTTGGCACGCGGCATTGATGGATTTCGCCTGGACGCCATTCCGTTTTTGTTTGAGCGCGAGGGGACCCGGTGTGAAGGACTACCGGAAACCCATGCCTTCTTGAAGACCCTGCGTCAGCGCGTCGATGCCTTTTGCGAGGCCAACCCCGGTCGAGACGTTCTGCTCCTGGCAGAAGCGATTCAGCCGGTCCAAGAAGCCATGCCCTACCTGGAGGATGGCGAGCTGCACGCGGCCTTCAACTTTGCCTTGACGGCCCATCTCTTCGCCTCGGTCGCCCATGGGGAGACCAAGGCCCTGAATCGCTTCCTTCAGGAGATCAGCAGCCTGGACTGCGGCCGCAGTTGGGCTCTACCGCTGCGAAATCACGATGAGCTCTGGCTGGGCGATGGCCACCTGGTGCCCGACGAGGTCATTCACTGGGTGCGTCATGGTCTGCCTGCTGCCCATGGCCATTGGCTGAACTGGGGAATCAATCGACGACTGGCACCGCTCTTAAACGGAGATCCCAGACCCAACATGGCCCTTCATGCCCTGCTTTACAGCTTGCCGGGCATGCCCTGCGTCTATTACGGCGATGAACTCGGGATGGGGGATTGGCCGGGACTGAGGGACCGTGACCCCAACCGAACGCCCATGGCCTGGAGCCCGGATCGCAATGGCGGTTTTTCCAGTGCTCCAGATCCCCTGCTGGTGCTGCCGCCCATCACCGCACCTGGATACGACTACCGCGTGATCAATGTTGAAGTTCAAAAGTCTCTAAAGGGGTCGCTTTTGAACTGGCATCGGCACATGCTGGTCAGCCGAAAACTGCTGCCTGCCCTGAAGCACGGCGACTTTGAACCCCTGCCGAGCCATCACCCGAGCGTCGTCAGCTTCATTCGCCGCTGCGAAGCCATGACCGTGCTCGTTGCGGTCAATCTCAGTGGTACGGGCGCATCCACCGAAATCGATCTGAGCCGATGGGAAGGAGAGCGGATTCGGGAGCTGCTCTGGGGCTGTGAATTCCCAGAGGCCAGCTCCGAATGGTTTGTCTACCTCCAGGCCTATGGCTTTGGCTGGTGGCTGATCGGCGACATGGAACTGGCGAGCAACAGCGACTCGGCCGCTGGAGTCAGCCGCTCCGCTTCCGCCTGATCCAAAAAGCCAATGCGACTGCGCCGCTGCAGCAGATCATCTGCCGAGCGGGCCCACTCCAAGCGGATGTTGTAGCGCCACTCCGCCAGGCAAACGGGAACCACGCTGCTGAGCGGTTTCCGCTCAGACAGCTCCATGGCCTCGTTCAGGACCGCCTCTGCTCGAAGGCCATAACTGGAGATGAGGTGGTCAATTTGCCGGGCCTGGAGTTCGCCGTCCGGCAGTAGACCCTTTAAGTGCTGAGCGAGCTGGGCGAGCTCAGCGTCGGTTTGCTCGGGGGACTGAGCGGCTCCAAGCAGGGGCAGGGGCTCAGGGGCCGGGAGGGTTCGATTCAACTGTTGGGCGATGGCCTTGAGGGCATCGACCGCCAACACCCGGCAGGTGGTCCACTTGCCCCCAAGCAAGCTGATCAGCCCACAATCGAGCTGTTCGACTTCGTGCTCGCGAACCACCTTGCTGCTGCCGCGCTCAGAGTCCGGCTGAATCAGAGGGCGACCGCCGGCCCAGCGGCTGGACACCGAGAAGCTGGGTTGCCCTGGGAACCACTGGCGTAGGTGATCCAACAGGAACGCCTCCTCCGCATCGGAGACGGAGGTGGCTTCATCGACTGGACAAGGTGAATCGGTGGTCCCAACCAGTGTTCTGCCTTGGAAGGGGAGCACGAACATCACGCGGCCGTCACTGGTTTTAGGGATCAGCAGGCCGACGCCCTCTGGACACAACGGCTCGCTGAGCACAAGGTGCACCCCCCGGCTGACCAGAAGGCGTGGACTGCACTGCGGGTCGGCCAGCAGCCTCAAGCTGTCGGCCTGGATGCCTGTGGCATTGACCACACAGCGGGCTGACCAGTGGTTCAGCGCACCATCGGCCTGACGCGCTGTGACACCCGTGAGCTGGCCCTGCTCCTGCTCGAAACCAACGACCGTGCAGTCCCGCTGAACCACGGCTCCGGCCGCCTCAGCCGTGAGCAAGAGCAACAGATTCAGGCGCGCATCATCAAATTGACCATCGCTGTAGAGAACGGCGCCATGGCGCTTGGGGTCCAGGCCTGGCAGGGAGCGTTGCAGTTGCTGGCGGTTGATGCCACGACTGGGTTCGAGGCCGGCCGCTCCCGCGAGGAGGTCATACATCCCCAGCCCCATCCGGTAATAGGCCTGCTCAATGGGCCCCTGGGTCGGTAGGGCAATACGCAGAGGTTGGGCCAAAAAAGGAGCCTGATCAATCCAGTACTGGCGCTCCGCCAGGGCCTCCCGCACCAATTTCAGTTGGGCGGCATCGAGCTGCTTGAAGGCCAGCTCCAGGTAGCGAACGCCGCCATGGAGCAACTTCGTGCTCCGGGAACTGGTGCCCTGGCCTGGATCACCCGCCTCCAGTAACGCCACCCGCAATCCGCGGCGAACGGCCTCGTAGGCCAGGGAGGCTCCACTGCTCCCCCCACCAATGATCAACAGATCAAACGGTTGCATCGCCATGCCACTCCAAACAACGTTCAACCGCCTGGTCCCAGCGGCGTAACCAGCGCTCCCGTTGCGCCTCCGTTTGCTGAGGGCTCACCTGGGTCGAGGAAGCCCTCACCGAGCTGGCAATGGCCTCGAGATCGTCGACCACTCCAACGGCCTCACCGGCCATCAGGGCCACCCCCAAGGCGGTGGACTCCAAATTGGCCGGACGCACCACCTCAACGCCGGCGCTGTCGGCCTGGGCCTGAAGCAAGACAGCGGAGGCCGCCGCCCCGCCATCAACGGCGATGGTGCGCAGGGGAGCGCCAAGGGCCTCGGCCGCACCGCGCAGCAGTCCGGTGACGGCTAAGGCAATCCCCTCGAGGGCAGCCCGGGCGATCTGCGGTGCACCGGTGTCACGGGTCATGCCGATCAACAACCCTCTGGCATTGGGGTCCCAATGGGGAGAGCCCCAGCCGGTGAAGGCCGGCACGAGCATCAGCTCGCCCGCACTGGCCACCTTGGAGGCCAACCCGTCGACCTCGGCGGACTCACGAATGATCCCGAGGCCATCGCGCAGCCACTGGATGACCGTTCCTGCATTGAACAAGCTGCCTTCAATGCAGTAGGTCGTGCTGCCGTCGGCGTTGCTCCAACCCACGGTGCTCAGCAGGCCACCAGCGGCGCGCTGGGGTTGCTGCCCGCAATTCACGACCAGAAAGGCACCGGTTCCGTAGGTGCACTTGGCCTGGCCGGGTTGCCTGCAGAACTGGCCATAGCTGGCGGCCTGTTGATCACCGAGCATCGCCGTGATCGGCACACCGGCAAAGGGAAGGCCCTCAGCGATCACCCCAAACGAGCTGCGGGTGGGTCGTAAGTCGGGCAACGCCTTCAGGCTCAGACCAACGCGTTCAACCGCCTCCGGCAGCCAACAGAGCTGCTCCAGGTCCAGCAGCAGCGTGCGACTGGCATTGCTGATGTCTGTGGCGTGCTGCGCTCCGCGGGTCAGCTGCCAGAGCAACCAGCTATCGACAGTGCCAAAACAGAGGTCATCGCCAGCCAGGGCCTGCCGGGCCTCGGGATAGGCCTGCAGCATCCAAGCGATCTTGCTGGCGCTGAAATAAGGATCCAGAACAAGTCCCGTCTGGCGCTGCCACTGATCCGCCGCCGCCTGGCGCTTCCAATCCCCGCAGATCGATGCGGTCCGACGGTCCTGCCAGACCAGGGACGGGCCGAAGGGTTCGCCGGTGCTGCGTCGCCAGAGGGTGGTGGTTTCGCGCTGATTGGTGATGCCGCAGGCCCTGACTGCTGCCCGTTGCCCTGGACTGAGGCGCTGCTCCAGTAGGGCCATCGCCTCCAGCTGGCTCTGCCAGATCGCGGAGGCGTCCTGCTCGACCCAACCATCATCCGGGTAGTGGATGGCAAGCGGCA
>NZ_JAFMFX010000050.1:0-12549 GCF_017855895.1 Vulcanococcus sp. CPBay_Sum15L08_68
GCAATAAGCGATGGCTCGGGGGAGACTTGAACTCCCGACCTTGGGGTTATGAATCCCACGCTCTAACCAGCTGAGCTACCGAGCCGCGGTGAAGTGATTGTAGAGGATCGCCGTGCCGAAACCCTGTTCGCAGCTGCGATCAGGCCCTAGGGGGAAGCATTTGAAGCGGATTCACCGCTCCACGGCCGGCGGGGATGATTTCGAAGTGCAGGTGGGGACCTGTACTCCGCCCGGTGCTGCCCATCAGGGAGATCACCTTGCCCTGGGGCACGACCTGACCAGCACGAACCAGGATCCTGCTGTTGTGGCCGTAGCGGGTCAAGGTTCCGTCGGCATGCCGCAGCTCAACGAGATAGCCGTAGCCACCGCCATGCCAGCCAGCGGAGACCACCTGACCCGATTTAGCCGCAACGATCGGCGTTCCGATGTTGTTGGCAATGTCGATGCCGCGGTGCATCCGACCCCAACGCCAGCCATAGCCGGAGGTAAAGATGCCCTTGGTCGGCCAGACCCAGGCACGGTCATTGAAGTTCTCCCCGTCGCCGAACCCAAAGTCGGGTTGGTCGGGCCAGCTCAGACCACCGGAGCCAACGGGCTTCAGACCCAGCACCATGCGGCTGCGACCAGCACTGGCTTGGGCGATACGAATCGGCGTACCAACAACGAGCTGGGCTCCCCGGAGACCGGGATTCAGCTTCAGGAGTTTCTGAATGCTGAGGTTGTAGCGCTGGGCAACCTTGGCCAAGGTGGTGTCACCGCGGCGGATGCGAGCGGTCTCACTGGGCTCTGGCGGTGCCTCAAGGGGTGGGGTGCGCCGCAGTTCAGACGTGTCAACGGCGGCAACCGTTTTGACCTGCTTGATGGCGGTGCTGGGGAGAACCATCCATTCACTGCGGCCAAAGACGTGATCGGCCTTGACGTCGTTCAGCTGGCTGATCAGCGTCTCGTCCTGCGCCAGCTGACTGGCGAGGTGCTTGAGGGTGATGGCTTGACGGGCTTTGACCCAGATCTTCTCGGTGCTGGGCCTGGTCTCAGCGGCAGCAATCAGGTCTGCACTGATGGCGGGTGGAGCTGAGAGCTGAGGAAGCATCCCTGACTTGGAGTCAGCCAGGGAGGGGGCGACAACGGTGCCGGCAGCCCCAAGGGCTGCAGTGCTGGCTGCCGTCGTCAGTAGAAAGTGAACAGGCTTCATCCAGTTTGGCCAAAGGTCAAAGCCCGGTGGAGAAGCCAACATCCTCCGGACGGCGCGAGATTAACGACTGGCCGGTACCCGCGCAAGTCATAAGGGTCAACTTCTGGGTCGACCACAACCCAATCTCGATCTGAGACCCCTTGCCCTGCAGAGGGTTAGCCCACTTCGAGTTGCCTGAGTGCCTCGAAGAGAACAACACCCACGGATGTCGCGAGATTCAGACTTCGCACCCCGCCGCCCTGGTCCACCGAGCCCGGCATGGGGATCAACAGTCGCTGGTCCACGTGCTCTAGGAGCTCCCCGGGCAGGCCGCTGCTCTCACGGCCAAACAGCAGCCAGTCATCCGCTCGGTACTGAATGCGGTGGTACGGCTCGCTGGCGTGGCGACTCAGGGCGAGCAGGCGGCCGCCGCGCTGACGCCGCTTCTCGAGGAACTGCTCCCAGTTGGCGTGGCGCTCCAGTTGAACCCAGGGCCAATAGTCGAGACCGGCCCGCTTCAGGGTTCGGTCATCGATCTGAAAGCCCAAGGGCTCGATGAGATGCAGTTCGGTGCAGGTCGCTGCGCAACTGCGGGCCACGTTCCCCGTATTCGGTGGAATCTCCGGTTGAAACAGCACCACCCTGGGCATGGCATCTAGCGCGGGACGGGGATACCGAGCTCGTGGAGGTTCAGGGCTCGGCCGCTGACCACGAGCCAAGCCTCATGGCTGATCGCGGTCAACCGTTGTTGCAGGTCCCCCATCCTGTCGCGGAAGAGCCCGCCGATGGCCGTGGCAGGAACCACGCCCCAACCGACTTCCTCCATCACCAAGATCACAGGCTCTTGCTGCTGCTGCAATTGGTTCAACAGGGCCGTGCTGCAGTCCTGCCACTGCTCAGCAGAGGCCTCCAGGTGTTGGGCGAGCCAGGTTCCCAGGGCGTCGATCAACAGGAGCCTGGGCTCCTGGCCATCAGCGGATGGAGTGAGACCCGAAAGCGCAGCGGTCAGGTCGGCGCCGACTTCCAGGGTCTGCCAACCAGAGGGTCTGCGGTCTTGATGGTCTCTGATCCGTTGTGCCCAGCGTTCGTCGTCGCCAGGAGGCTGTCCGGTGGCGAGGTAGAGAACTGGGCCCGGGTGGAGCGCAGCGAGATGTTCGGCCCAACGGCTTTTGCCACTGCGGCTGGGTCCAGTGACAACAACCAGACCCGCAGGCTCGGCGGGACTAGCCACCACCGTTCATGTTTTTGAGGGTGGCCACGGCCGATGGAGAAACGCGGTTGAGGTAGCGGAAGATCCAGTACTTGAAAATCGTCGCCAGCACCACCGGGAAGGTGGCAATGAACAGAAGGATGAAGTTCTCTTCGGCGGGAAGACCCAGGTGGTGGGCAATCCCATCGAGCAAGACGGTCCATCCTTCGGGGCTGTGGAAGCCAACAAAAATGTCCGTGAACAGGATGATGGCGAAGGCCTTGGCGCTGTCGCTCAAGCCGTAAACGGCCTCATCGAGAAAGCCCCGCAGCACCTGAAGGTCCCGGCGGCCAAACAGGCAGACCAAGACAAAGCCAACCAGCGCCGCCAGGTCGGCAAGGACATTCTTTGAAGCTTCGATGCTTTCTGCATCCGCTTCATCCTTGAGGGCATTGGCCCGGCGGGCCAGGGCGGATTGAATCTCCTCTGGGGAGGGAGGCTGTTTCCCTTCCAACAGAGCCTCAAACTCGAGCTCCTGTTGATACAGCCTCAACTTGGCGACAGCCTTCTCTTGAAGGTGGGGCTTGGTGTAATTGAGGAAGGGAATCTCCGGTGCATAGCGATTCATCAGCGGTGAGATCACCAGACTCCTACTGGCCTGTTGAATCACCAGCGGCACGAGAATCAACAGAAGCAGCACCCGCAGGGACACCAGAGTCGAGTCCCGCCGGCGGCGGAAACCAGCCACCAAGGAGGCTTCGGCCTCAGGGTCGAGCTGGCGGCGGACCCCATCAAACACACCCAGCAGGCTGCGGGGCAGCATCTCCGGGGACCGGGACATGGCTGGAGCGGTGCTGCGTCCTCGGCCGTAGCGGGAGACAACGCTCTCCACAAGCTGCAACTGTCTGAGCTCTTGGCTATCGAGCTCGGAACGCTTCGGGGCGACATCCGCCAGGTTGTCCTGGGCGACCTGCAGGGCTGCGCGAAAGCGGCGCAGCATCAGGGCCTTGGCGGATTGAGGGATGCTCAGTTCGATCTCAGGGCGAACTGGGCGGTCGTTGTAGTACTCAAGCTCGAGGCTCTGAATCAGGAGCGCGGCTTCGTAGGCCCTCTCGAGGTTGTTGCTCAGATCGTGGGTACTGGCCCGATCAAAGCTTCCAATCCAATCGGTCAACCCCATGGCGATCTCAGCGGGAGAAGACCCACCAGGTGATCATTGGCACCAGGGTGCCAACCACCAGCAAAACGACAACCCAAAGGAAGGCGTTGCTGGACTCGGTTTCTTCCTTGGTTGGAATATTGGTCTCAACTGGCATGCGCTCCACAAGCTGTGGCGGACCGGGATCTTCGCCCCCGTTGAGCACGACTTCGAGTCGGCTTAGGGCGTCGAGGCTGGCTTGCCTGTAGCGGGAGCCCTCCCTCAGGGGAAGTCCCATGGTGCTGATGGCCGTGCTGGAGAGCAAGGTGGAGGGAAGTTGCTCAAGCAGAGCTGGACTGGCAACGACGGCTGCACTGTTGTTCTGCGCCTCGATCAGGAGCAACAGCAAGCCATCGCGGCTGGCCTCGTCCTGCCACTGCTGCAGAAGTTCCTCGCCGAGGGTCTCCAGGCTGACGCCGTAATCCAGGCGCCTCAGGGTCACCAAGCGGGCATCCACCCCCAATTCCGAGAACTGCTCGAGTCGCTGGTTGACATCACCGCTGGCGGCGCGACTCAGCACATCGGCACTATCAATCACGTGGCTGCTGGGACGCTGCACAGGAAAGTCGGCCAATCCAGTGGCGAGTGCTGCCGATGGCGCGATCAGGCTGGTGAGCACCAGGGCAGCGGCCATCACCAGAGACCAGAGCTTTCTGCGGAGGACGTGACGCACCAGCGAACGCTTAAACCTGGGCACAGTCTGCCCCTAGCTGGCCAAGCTGTCGCGATGCAGCAGGGAGATCACCTCAAGGATTGATGCACTTCGTGCTGGCTCAAGGCCAAAGGCGTCCCGCAATTGATCCAGGAAGGTCAGTTCGGCTTGGGTTTCGATGTGATCGGCGTGAATGAGGTGGGCCGCAACGGCCAGGGCCGTTTCCCGTTGTGCCATTGAAAGGAGGGGGGTTGCCTGCAGGATCAGCTCCGCACAACTGCTGGCCCTGAGTTGCAGCAACACCCGATCCAGCAGTGCACCCATGTCCTGATCGCTCAGCCTGCGGAAGGGTTGGCGATATTCCAGTTGTTGGCGCAGGGCCCTGGCCTCAACAGCACTCAGTTCCCCATCGGCTGCAATCGCAGCGAGGGCCACGGCAGCGAAGGCCTCTGGCGCTGACGTGAGCTCGGGCTGGCCCATGGTCCCTGCGGAAGATGCCCCATTTGAGCGTCAACCCGCGCCATGTGGAGGCGGATGTGAGCCTGTGACAACGTGAGGGGGCAAAGCGCCGACACCGTGCCTCTTCCAGCTCGCGTCTGCTTGCTCATTGGCATTCTCGGTCTGCTCTTGTGTGTCGGCAATCAGCTCAGCGCGTCTGAGTTGAGCCCTGCGTTGGAGAGGGCGGGGGTGTTGAGCAGCCTGCTCTCGGTTGGCTTGATGCTGGTCGCTGTCCTCTGGACTAGGGCCGCTCCGCTGGCCCCAGATCGGGTGGCGTTAGTCGGTGAGCAGGGCCTGGAGCTCGCAGCCGAGCTGCCCGATTCCCTCCGTCAAGAGTTGGGCTGGGGCAGTCAAATGCTGTTGACCGCGACCCCGGCGGCCTCACTGTTACTGCTCTGGCGCGGGCAGGTGCTCCTGCGACGGGGGGTGCTCGACTCCAGCCCCTTTGAGCCAGGCCCGATTTGCGAGCGGGCTTGGGCAACGCAGAAGGCGATCAACCTGGTGAACCTGGCGCTCTACCCCGGTCGTGATGAGTTCAAGGGACTCCCCGAGAACACTCCAGCGCTCATCATTCAACCGATCGCTGAGGATGGACTGCTGCTGGTGGCGGGATGGTCGCCGCGTTGCTTCAGCCGCAGCGATGAGAGCTGGATTGAGGGTTGGAGCTTGAAGCTCAGAACGCAATTGGAGCAGGAGCTCGCTTCTTTCCCCCTCCCCCTTGGCCCTTCGGCGGAAGGGTGAAACGGGAATTCACCCGTTCTCCGGGGGAACTGAAGACAGCGGTTCCGTCGTCACCGATCTTTCCTTCCAAGCGCTTGGCCCGGGTGACCTGCTTGTACGTGTCGCGTTTGAGCACCACCTGATCGGTGGCTACAAACCGCCCACTCGGCCAGTTCCAGAGACACCGCATGGCCGTCAGCCGCTCACCAGGCTGTTCCAACTCGCAGCCACGGGAGACCTTCACATCACTCTTCTCCAGATCGACCGTGAAGCGATCTCCCTTGGCTTTCAGGGCATTGAACTGACCCGTGAAGGGTTGGTCGCTGCTGAGCAACTGATCATTGATGGCCCAGCGGGTTTGCTTGGCGTCGAGCCAACCCTTGCCATCGGCGCGTCGCACCTGCACCGGAGCGACCAGGTCCACATAGCCCTGGCGCAAATTGCCGCGCAGCCCCTGGGCGGTCAGGACAAGGCTGGGCGCTGGCTTTTCGTCTTTGGCTGGAGCCGGCTTGGATTGCTCGAACTGCTCGCCGCGCACCACCGCAGGTGCGGTGAGATCGCCCCGCTCCGGCTTCCAGTCGACCCACTGGGCTTTGACTTTCAGAGGGAGCGGAGCGGGTGTTTTGGCGTTGCCTGCTTTGCTGCGTCCGTCTTGCCAGTGCTCAAGCACGGGGGCACCGCGGAGCTCGACCAGGTCACGCTTGATGAAGTACTGAGCCGTTTCCGCACTGATGCGGGACCGGCGATCGAGGGCCACGGGCCTCTGGTCGATGACCATCAGCTCCTGGCGCGGTAACCAGCGGGCGGTGTCCCCGGTGATCTCAACCGGTTCCTCGCCCAGCAGGGTGATACGGACGGTTCCCTCCAGCTGGATGGCTTGGCCATCGCCGATCACGGTGCCCCGCTCGGCAGCAATCAAGATGCTGGGTTCACCGCGCCGAAAGACCGTGCCCCGGGGCCTCAGTGCCTGGGCCAATTTGCGCTGGATGTCGTAGCGAGCCTCTGGACTTTTGAGCTCCCACGCCGGGGCTCCCTTGGGGTCCTGCTGACGCAGGTCCAAGGCACGGAAGGAAAACGGTTGGCTGCCTTGCCGGGTCGCTGTTGAGCAGCCGACCAGCAGACAGACGGCACTGAGCTGCAGTGCTCGGTTGATCCGAACCATCAGAGCGGATCCTCCAGTTCCAGGCGTGCCATCACCGGGGAGGGCTCAGGCAGCGGTGCTCCGCTCTGGAGTCCACCCCAGCTGAGCTGCTCCAGCCAGGCCGAGCTCACCTGGGCCGTCGCATTGGAATCGGGAATCGGTTGCCCGAGTTGATGCAGCATTCGCCCGGAGAGATCGGGCAAGAGGGGTGCCATCAGCAGGGCCACGAGCCGAGCGGCTTCGAGCACGGCATAGAGGTCGTTGGCCACCTGCTCCCGTGTGCCCTCCTTCTTCATCAAGCTCCAGGGCGCCTGATCATTGAGATAGCCATTGGCGCTAATCGCCAGTTGCAGGGCTGCCTCGGCCGCCGAGCGGAACTCCAGGTTCTCTAGTGCTGCCAGGCTGGCGTCCTTGGCCTGTGCTGCCGCCTGGGCCAGGGGATGGGTGCTGGTCCTGGCCTGATCGGCTGGAGGTACGGCTTCATCGAACCAACGGCGAGCCATGGAGCTCGTGCGGTTCAGCAGGTTGCCGATGGTGTTCGCCAGGTCGTTATTGACCAGATCGCTGAAGCGTTGCTGCTGGAAATCCCCGTCCTCTCCGAAGGGGATGTCCCGCAACAGGTACCAGCGCACGGCATCCCGGCCGCAGCGCTCGAGCAAGTCGGCCGGGTCGAGCACGTTGCCGAGGGATTTCCCCATCTTTTGACCCTCGCGGGTCAGAAAACCATGGCCAAAGACCTTGGCCGGCAGGGGGAGTCCAGCCGAGAGCAGCATGGCCGGCCAGTAGACGGCATGGAAGCGAAGGATGTCCTTGCCGATCACGTGCACCGAAGCGGGCCAGCCCCTGGAGATCGCTGTGTCGAGATCAGCTGCATCGCCCTCTTCGAGCAGGGCGGTGATGTAGCCCAAGAGCGCATCGAACCAGACATAGAAGGTGTGACCCTCATGGCCTGGCACGGGGATTCCCCAGGGCAGGTTGATCCGTGAAATCGAGAAATCCCGCAGCCCTTGCTTGACGAAGTTTTCGACTTCGCGGCGGCGGCTCACCGGCTGAATAAAACCGGGTTGGCTGATCAGGGCCTCGATCTGCTCTTGGTAACGGGAGAGGCGGAAAAACAGGTTCAGCTCATCACGCCATTCCAGCGGTTTGCGGTGGATCGGGCACTCCGGATCCTGGGCCTCATGGGGGTCGTCCTTGAATTCCTCGCAGGCCACGCAGTACCAACCCTGCTGGCGGCCTTCGACGATGTCTCCGCTCGCCTCGACCCGCGCAAAAAACTGCTGGACGACCTGGCGGTGCCGTGGATCCGTCGTGCGAATCAAGCGGTTGTTGCTGATCTGCCAGCGATCCCAGAGCTCTCGGTACTGGGCACTCACACCGTCGCAATGGGCCTGCGGGGTCAGGCCTGCCGCCTCGGCCGTGCGCTGAATCTTCTGGCCGTGCTCATCACAGCCGGTGATGAACAGCACCTCCTCACCCTTCAGTCTCTGGAACCGGGCCAGGGCATCGCAGGCCAGGGTCGTGTACGCGCTCCCCAGGTGGGGCTTGTCGTTGACGTAGTAGAGGGGTGTGGTGAGGGTGTAAGTCATCGGCGGGATCCTACGCAGCCCTTCCCGATCGTGCCTTCAGCTGCGAGCCTGGGGCTGACTCCTCCATCCAGGCATGCCAGCCCGCATTGATTCCGCCCCGGTGGTGGTGTGGGGAGGTGGAACCGGTGGAGTGGCTGCGGCGATCCAAGCGGCCCGCGCCGGCGCTCCGACCGTTCTGCTCACGCCTGGTTCTTGGCTGGGGGGAATGGTCAGTGCTGCCGGGGTCTGTTGCCCCGATGGCAACGAGCTGAGTCCCTGGCAAACCGGCCTCTGGGGGGCCTTTCTACGGGGAATTGCGGAACGGGAGCCAGAGGGCCTGGACCAGAACTGGGTCAGCTGTTTTGGCTTTCGCCCGATCCAGGCCGAGGCCCTGCTGCAGCAGTGGGTGCAGGAGCTCCCCAACCTCACCTGGCTGACGGGTTGCCGTTGTCTGGCGGTGAACCGTTCCGAGCGGCTGGTGCGCTCCATCGAGATTGAACGTGAGGGCCAGCGGCAACAGCTGGCCTGCAGCGTCCTGATTGATGGCAGTGACCGGGGCGACCTCCTGCCCTTCTTGGATCTCCCCTATCGCTTGGGCTGGGAACCCCAGGAGCTCTGGGGTGAACCCAGCGCCCCCAGTGCAGAACGACTCGGCACGGAGTCGTTCTTTGAACGGCAGCCGGTGCAGTCCCCCACCTGGGTGGTGATGGGACAACTGCATGGGGAAAAGCCAGCCCAGGCCTTACCGGAGAAGCCGCTACTCCCCGCTCCGTTTGAGCAGGCCTGCCAAGCGTTTGGGCTGGAACGCACGCTCACCTATGGGCGGTTGCCTGGGGGCCTGGTGATGCTGAACTGGCCTTTGCAAGGCAATGACTGGCATCAGGGTTTGGCCCGTGCCTTCAGCAACCAGGCGGACGCCGAAGCGGAGCTGGAGCGAGAGATGCAGGCCCATAGCCGCAGCTTTGCGGCGGAGCTGATGGAGCTCTGCTCCGGTTGGCTCAGCTTGGGCGATGCCTTTCCGCAGGATTCAGGCAGTCCTGACCCTGCCTTGGCGGCCATGCCGTACTGGCGAGAAGGGCGGCGAATGGTGGGCCGCAGCACCGTCATTGAGCAGGATCTCCTTCCCGAACGATCGGGCCGCTCGATTTCAACTCTGCCCCGCAATCAAGAGGGACAGATCAGTTCCATTGCCGTTGGCAATTACGCCAATGACCACCACTACCCAGGGGATGACTGGCCCCTGGCTGCCAAGAGCTGCCGCTGGGGTGGGCGCTGGAGCGGCACGCCGTTTTGTGTGCCCTACGAGGCCCTCCTGAGTGCCGATCTCGACAATCTTCTGGCCGCCGACAAGGCCTTCAGCAGCTCCCATATGGCAAACGGTGCCACGCGCCTGCAGCCAGTGATTTTCAACATTGGTCAGGCCGCGGGTGCGGCTGCCGCCCTGGCATTTGAACGCGGTGGCGTTCCCTCTGACCTCCCGGTGATTGACATTCAGGAGCGCCTGATTGCCGACCCCGTTGCGCCAGCCGGGGTCATTCCCCTCTGGGACACCCCCTTCAACCATCCCGATTGGGCTGCGCGTCAGCGCGCCGTTCTTCAAGAACCAGGACGGTTAAGTGGATCTGGCTCATGGCAGGGAGCCAGCTCTGGCGCCGCCCAACCGGCTCCATCGGCCATTGATCGAGCTCGTGTGCACGTCCAAGGAACGATTCGTCCCATGGGGGATGGTTCCTATGCCGTTGATTTGGCAGAAGCAACGTGGGGCCGCAGTCGCTGGTCTGTGATCACGCTTGAACCCTGCGTCGATCAGTGGCTTGAACAACTCGATGGCCCCAGGCAGGTGGAACTGCTGGGCTGCTTCAACCCCTGGGGGCCTTGGCTCAGAGTCTCGGCTGTCTCGCCCTAGGTCTTAACTGGCCGACGCCACGAGTCTCAGCTGATCCTGAAGAGAGTCGACCGATTGGATGCGCAGCAGCAAGGCGTCCCCCGGGGTTGCGTGGCTTGGGCATTCCGCAGCCAGATCCATCGCCAGCTCATCGATGCGAACCAGGCCAAGATTGTCCTGTGGCCGTAGCCAGCGCAGAAACTGAGCTCGCCACTGCTGGCCCTTCTGTCCTTCAAACCAAACCTGCTGCCAATGCCGCTGGTCTTCTCGGGAAATAGCGATTCCCTCGCGGATGGCGGCATCGACCGCGTTCACCAGCTCCTGCAGGGCGTCTTCCGAGAGCGGCTCCTCCGCGGCCAACTGGCGCTGAACGAGCAGATCGCCATAGCGCCGGATCGGTGACGTGGCCTGCACATAGGCCGGAAGCCCGAGGCTGAAATGGGCCGCTGGCTTGGTGCCCATCAAGCCGCGACTCAAGCAGCGCTTGATCGCGGCGAATCGAACGGCTCCGTCTGGAAGGGCGTCCAATTCCGCTTGTCCTGGGAGTTCAGCAGGCAGCTGACTGCGATAAGGAAGGGCGATTCCCCTGTCCTGTCCGAGCTGAGCAGCGACGGCACCGGCAAGGATCATCGCTTCGGCCACCATCTGGCGCGAGTTGCTCGGTTCGGTGACCTCGAGCTGGGCCAGTCCCTCCCGGGCTCGAATCCGGCCTTCAGGCAGATCCATTTGCAGTGCCCCTTGTGAGAGTCGCCAGCGCCGCCTGGCATTCAGCAGGGCTTCCAGATCAGCAAGATCGCTGTCCTGCGGTGGGGCCAGTTCGATCAGCTCATCGGCATCGTCATAACTGAGTCGATAGATCGGCTTGACCCAGCTGCGCACCATGCCGTAGTCCGACAGGGATCCGTCCTCGTTCAGCTCGGCCCAGGTGCTCCAGGCCGCCGTGCGGCGTCCGGCCCGCAGGCTGAAGACCCCGGTGGAGAGCTTGTCCGGAAACATCGGCACATTGCCCTGGGCCAGGTACAGGCTGCTGGCCCGCTTGCGCGCCTCTAGGTCGAGGGGCGAGCCAGCTGGAATCAATCGCCCTGGATCGGCCACATGGATCCAGATCCTTGTCCGGCCAGCGGCAGTTTTCTCGATTGCCAGACCGTCATCGATGTCGCGGGTGTCGTCATCGTCGATCGTCACGCAGCGTTGCTGGCAGAGGTCGACCCGAGTCGGGTCGCTTGGCTGCGCCTGCTCAGCCTCTGCCTCTAGTCGTTGCGCTTCCAGGACAAGCGACTCTGAAAACCCTTCACTCCAGACCGTCCCGGCCAGGGAGAGGAGCTGGTGGGGGTCCCATTGACCCAAGTCCACCAACAGATGACGCAGTTGGGAGCGCTCTTGCGTCAGATGCAGCAGCGACAGGCTCTGACGCAACCCATCCGGGAGCTCAGACAACTCACGGCGTCCACTGGCCGTCTCCTTCAGCAGCTCGAGCCACTGCAAATGCAGGGCGCTGCACTGATCTGCTGTTGTTGGTTGGCGCCTCTTCAGCAGTTGAAGCCAGCGCCGTTCTTCCTCTTCTGCAATCGCCTTGAGACGTCGTTCGCGACGCAGTGGCTTCAGCTCCTCCAGGGTGCGGGCCTGAACATGGCCTTGTTTCCAACGGAACCACTGCTGACCACCCACTAGGGCCAGCCAACAGGCACTCAACTGGAGCGGTTCAGTGTTGCCATAGAGCAGATCGCAAAACTCCTGCAAGCTCACGGCTTCGCCGGAGTCCTTCAGCAGGAGCCATGCGGCCCCCCAAGCGGAGGGGCGTGGTTTGGCCGCTGCCACTCGGTCGTGGTTGAGGGCCCATGGAGAAGCCCCCAGCCGCTGCGGCGCTGACGCACCACTGGGCAGGGGGCAGATGAGCTCAAGGTGTCTTTGCGGGACAACCTGTTGCTTGGAGTCAAATCCAACCTTGAGCCGCGCTTTGCTGCCCTGGATGGATTCAACGATGGCAAGTTGAGGCGAGCGGGACTCCTGCAGACCGACGAGATCGCCGCTGTGGAAGACCGCAACGCTCAGGGATCAGCCCTCGGGATTCACGAAGGGCAGGAGAGCCACAATCCGAGCGCGCTTGACCGCGTTGGTCAGATCGCGCTGCTGCTTGGCGGTGAGGCCAGTCAGACGACGGGGCAGGATTTTGCCGCGCTCGGTGATGAACTTCTTGAGCAGATCGACATCCTTGTAGTCGATCGGTTCACCGGGCTTAATCGGTGAAAGGCGTTTCTTGAAGAAGGAACTAGGCATGACTGAACGGAGGAGAAATGCAGAACGCGGAGATCACGCCGCCGAGATCACTTGATCTCTTTGTGGACCGTCGACTTGTTGCAGTGCGGGCAGAACTTCTTGAGTTCAATCCGTTCAGTGGTGTTGCGGCGGTTCTTCTGGCTGGTGTAACGAGACACGCCAGGGGACCGCTTGGCGGGGTTGGACCGGCATTCCGTGCACTCGAGAGTGATCACGATCCGGACGCCCTTGTTCTTAGCCATAAAGGACG
>NZ_JAFMFX010000007.1:0-43847 GCF_017855895.1 Vulcanococcus sp. CPBay_Sum15L08_68
CAGCCAGGTCCTGGTGATGGGGCGCGACGGCACCAACCTGCAGGTGCTGCCGGAGCAGCAGCAATCACCCAAGTAAGGCCAGCCGCCTTACTTTGGATGGATGACCAGCGTGACTCTCAGCTCAAAGGGCCAGCTGACCATTCCGCGGCAGCTGCGGGAATCCTTGGGCTTAACCCCTGGAACACGCCTGATGGTGAGTGTTGATCCAAACGGACGCCTGATCCTGGTGCCCTCGCTCTACGAACCAGAGGACCTCTTTCGCGATCGACCAACGGTCCAGCGATCC
This sequence comes from Vulcanococcus sp. CPBay_Sum15L08_68, assembly GCF_017855895.1. Classification (NCBI taxonomy): domain Bacteria; kingdom Bacillati; phylum Cyanobacteriota; class Cyanophyceae; order Synechococcales; family Synechococcaceae; genus Vulcanococcus; species Vulcanococcus sp. CPBay_Sum15L08_68. The sequence goes on from NZ_JAFMFX010000007.1 coordinate 287, forward strand.
ATGACCCTCGAGGACATGGATCGCGCCATCGCCGCTGCTGCCGGCCGTGCGGACGCTTGATACCAACGTTGTGGTGCGGATCTTGATCGGGGATGACCCCGTTCAGACCCCTCTGGCCGAACAAGCGTTTCTCGATGCCATTGCAGCGGGCGGCGCCTTCATTCCCGATGTCGTGCTTGCCGAGGTGGGCTGGGTCCTGCGTGGCTATGGCCTCGAGCGAAGCCAGCGCCATGCCCTGCTGCATCGCCTGGTCCGCACCCGTGGCGTTGCCGTCGTCGATGTCGACGGAGTCATCGATGCCCTCGCCCGATTCCTGCAGGGAGGCGACTTCGCGGATCACCTGCTGCTGGCCCGAGCGAGCAGCCATGGCGCCCTACCGGTGCTCAGCTTCGATCAACGCTTTGCCTGCCATGACGGGGTGGAGATGCTGGGCTGAGCTCTGATCAAAGGCGGCGATAGGGTCGGCGTCCGGATCTCCCTTGTGCCCCATGCAGCTGCGGATCGGCAACGGCTACGACATCCACCGCCTGGTGCCCGGTCGGCCGCTGATCCTGGGCGGGCAGCAGCTGGAGCATCCAGACGGATTGGGGCTCGATGGCCACAGCGACGCCGACGTGCTGGTGCACGCGATCATGGATGCCCTGTTGGGGGCCCTCTCCCTGGGGGACATCGGCAAGTACTTTCCCCCCGACGATCCCAAGTGGAAAGGAGCCGACAGCCTGGTGCTGCTGGAGCAGGTCGTGGCCCTGGTGACCGAGCGGGGTTGGCGCGTGGTCAACGTGGATTCGGTCGTGATCGCCGAGCGCCCCAAGCTCAAGCCCCACATCGACGCCATGCGCAGCGCCATCGCCAGCCGCATGGGACTGGAGCCGGATCAGGTGGGCGTCAAAGCCACCACCAATGAAAAGCTCGGTGCCGAGGGCCGCGAGGAGGGGATCTCCTGCCAGGCCGTGGCGCTGCTGCAACAGCCATGAGGCTGCTCGCTAGGGTCGCGGCACTTGTGCTCTGCCTGGCGATGCTGCTGGCCGGCCATCCCGACGTGGCGATCGCCACCAACGCGAAGCCGGGCGGTCAGCTGGAGGTCGTCGTCGTGGAGCACCTGCGCATCAAGGTGCCGGCCGACGGCCGCGCCGCCTGGCTGCAGGCCGAGCAGGGCAGCTGGGAGCCCTGGCTCAAGCAGCAGGACGGGTACCTCGGCCGTGACCTGCTCTGGGACAGCGAGCGGGAAGAGGGCACCCTGCTGATCCGTTGGGCCAGCCGGGAGCAGTGGAAGGCCATCCCCGAGACGGAGGTGGAGGCGGTGCAGGAGCGCTTTGAGCAACTCGCTCGCGAAGCCACGGGCCAAGGCCAGGGCAATCCCTTTCCCTTGGTCTTTGAAGGGGAACTGATCCCCGCGGCATGAGCGAGCAGGCCCGCCTGGATCTGCAACGCCGCCAACGCCTGGGCATGGCCGAGGCGATCTGGGGGGAGCACAAAACCGCCGAACAGATTGCCGCGATCCTGCAGCGGCAACAGGACAGCGGCGAGCTGGCCCTGGCCACCCGGGTCGATCCCGCCAAAGCCCAGGCCGTCGCCGCGCTGCTCGCCCATGACCCGCAGCTGCAGTTCCACAGCGATGCCCGCTGCCTCAGCCTTGGCGCTGCGGCGGCGGCCCGGCCGGCGCTCGGCGAGGTCCTGATCCTCAGCGGCGGCACCAGCGATCTACCGGTCGCCGCCGAGGCGCAGCTCGCCCTGCAATGGCATGGCATCAGCTGCGCACTGGTGCTGGATGTGGGCGTGGCGGGCCTGCACCGGCTGCTGGATCAACTCGAGCGGCTGCGCCAGGCCCGGGTGTTGATCGCCTGCGCCGGCATGGAAGGCGCCCTACCCACAGTCTTGGCGGGCCTACTGCCCCAACCGGTGATCGGAGTGCCGGTCAGCGTTGGCTACGGCGTCAGTGCCGGCGGCCAGGCGGCCCTGCACGGAATGCTGGCCAGCTGCGCTCCGGGCCTGAGCGTGGTGAACATCGACAACGGCTATGGCGCGGCCATGGCCGCCCTGCGGATCCTGCTCAGCAGTGGGGCCGCAGCGGAGCACTGAGCGGGCGCTCGATCTCCAGCACCGCCTCCACCCAGAGACGCATCGAGCGGGGCAGTCGCCCCTGTTCGTAGCGATCCAAGGCCTCCATCAACACGGGGGTGTTCACCCACTGCATCGATCGCCGAGCCATTCACGCAACGCCGGTGCACCGCAGTGTGCTGAGCACCCCCAGGGGGTGCAACTAGCCCAGGCCGAATCTGCGGCTGGCCTTCAGGATTGGCCCCGGCGCAACGCCGCGCTAACCCTCAGACCGCCTCGTGGCGGCTCAGCCACTCCAGCTCGCGGGCCCGCTCTTCGCTCTCCACCTTGTTCAGGCGGCTGAGCAGGGCCTGCAGATCCACGCCGGCCAATTCACCGTTGGCCTGCCACTTCATGGCGGAGGTCTCGGCGGTGTGGCGCGGGGTGGACACGGTCTGAAATTGAAGTCTTCAGACCCTACAAATTGAACCCATTGCTTAACAACGGGTTTTGGCGATCAAGAGCCGAAGAGATTCTTTAGTTCCTCAATTCTTGAGGAAATCCGAAGAGCCCAATCAGAGGTGCTTCAGCTGCGGATAAGCCGTAATCAGCTCATCAGCACTCAGCACATCACCCGCCCCTTCCGGCTGCCAGATCACTTCCAAAGCCAGCAGTTGACTGGACGGAACCGAACCCAGGATGCGCAGGGTCTCGCGCAAATCCTCGGAGCCATTCACCGGCTTGAGGGTCAGGCGGCTGCGGCTGGCCACCAGCAGGGTGACGGCGATGTAGTCGCTGACGGCATCGGCATCACCGGCCGGTCCACCGCTATTGGCGCTCACCGTTCCCGAGACGTTGCTGGTGACCTCGCTGCGCAGCTTGCTGCGCTCGGTCATCGAGAGGCGATTGAAGGTGGATTCCGCAGCCTGGAAGGGAACCTGCCCCACCTCAGCGTTGGCATAGACCCAGAGATCCGGCTGGCGCAGCAAGGCCAAGGTGCTGTCCTGCAGGACCCGCTGCAGGCCGCTGCTGGTGCTGGTGTCGGCACTGCCGGCGAGCTGTCTCAGGTCCTGCTGCAGCTCCCGCGCCGAAGCCAACAGACCCACCTGCAGTTGGGCGATCGAAACCGGGCCATCGCTTGGCGCGCGATCGATGGCACCGCCCTGCATGCCCGCCGGCAGGGAGCCGCCGCCACCGCCGCCGCGCACTGCGTTCACCAGCAGACCGACCACGGCCATCAGGATCAGGAAGCCAAACAGGCCGCCGCCACCAAAGAAGAAGGGCACTACGAAGGGGAAGCCGAAGCCGCCGCCATAGCCGCGCTGGTAGCCGCCACCGCGATAACCGCCGCCCCCGCCATAACTCCGTGGCATGGGAGCGGAGCGGAAGCTGCCGCCGCCGATGCGACCGCCACTGGCCGCCTGGCTGGCCTGAGGCATCGCCAGCAGGAGTGTGAGCACCAGGGCTGGAACCATCAAGCCGCTGAGCAGCCGTCTCACGAGCGAGGAGGGACGTGAAGCGGCCACGGCAGAGCTCTAGCTCGATGGAATCTAAGAACCCCCGCCGACGATGGTGACCACCTCCAGACCATCGGCTTCCCGAACCGGCTGCTCAGCCCAGCGGGCGCGAGGCAGGATCTCGCCGTTGAACTCCACCACCACCAGTTGGGGGCGGTAGCCGAGGTGCTCCAGCATCTGCACCAGGTTCAAGCCCTCCGGGCAGCTGGTGGTTTCGCCGTTGACCCGAATCTCAATCATTCCCCCAGGACCTCCAACAGCTCGCGGGCGGCCTGGGCGGGATCGGCCGCCTCAGTGATCGCCCGCACGACGGCCACCTGGGTGGCACCGGTGGCCAGCACTGAAGGCAGGTTTTCCTTCTCAATGCCGCCGATCGCAAAGAAGGGAATGGCGCTCTCCGCAGCGGCCTGGCGGACGTAATCCAATCCCACCGGCTGACGGCCGGGCTTGGTCGGCGTGGCGTTCACTGGTCCAACGCCGACGTAATCACAGCCATCGCGCATGGCCTGCTGCAGCTGCGCCAGGGCATGGGTGCTGCGGCCAATCAACTTCTCCGGCCCCAGCAGCTGCCGCGCCAGGGCCGGCGGCAGATCCCCCTGGCCCAGATGCACGCCATCGGCATCCACCGCCAGGGCGATGTCGATGCGGTCGTTCACCAGGAACAGGGCCCCGTGGCGACTGCAGAGCTGCCGCAGCGCCTGGGCCTGCTGCAGGCGCACGGCATCGGTGATCGGCTGGCCATCGGGACCCAGGCTTCCGTCCTTGGCGCGGTACTGGACCAGGCGAACGCCGCCCTCCAGGGCCGCCTCCACCACGGCCTCCAGCCGAGGCGAGGGACTGGTCACCAGGTAGAGCCGCGCCGCCCGCAGCCGCTCCCGCCGCTCCTGCCCGCCGGCACTGGCTCGCATCACATCCACCTCCAGGTCATAGAGGGCATAGCGAACCGCCGCGGCCTCCTCAGCCAGGCGATCATCCACGCCACGGCCGAATTCCTCCAGGACCCGCAGGGCTTCCTGCACCCGGCCGCAGTTCGCCGCCACCACTGCCTGGGGTTGCTCCCGCTCCCGCTGGGCGGGATGCGCCATGCCCGTCGCCACATCACCCGCGGCGTCGCGGGCCCGCTTGTAGCGCTCGTCATGCAAGCGGCCCAGGCGTTGGCGCATGTCCTTGCTGCGGGCCACCAGATCCGCCCGATCCAGGCCAAAGCGACACCAGTCCTCGATCACCCGCAGCCCTTCACGGGCGCGGTCCAGGTTGGCGTCCAGCAACCGCAACACCGCAGCCGGCTGTTCAGGTGTGGTCATGGCGTCTGCACGGGCAGGACTCTCTGCTTAGGTTTGTGGCGCAAACCAAAAGGAATGGCGATGGCCCAGGGCGAATCCGACAGCCCAATGGTGGTGCTGATCTCAGGGATTCTGCTGCTGGGGGCGATCGCCGCCTTCATCGGCTGGGGCCTAACCAACGCCTACCCCGGCAGCTGACTCCAACAGCGCCGCGGCACTCTCGGCATCGCGCTGGATCTGCTGCACCAGGGCCTCGAGGTTCTCGAAGCGCTGCTGGCTGCGCAGCAGCTGCACCGGCTCCACCAGCAGCTCCCTGCCGTTGAGATCCAGAGTCCGGCCGAGCAGATGAACCTCAACGGCCGATGGGGCCGTGGGATCCACCGTGGGCTGCGGGCCCAGGTTCATCACCGCCGCCAGCCGTTCCTCACCGAGCCAGGCCCAAGCGGCATAGACCCCCTCGAGGGGCAAAAACTTGCGGCCATCCACCTGCAGGTTGGCCGTGGGCCAACCCAGCTGACGTCCTAGGCCGCGGCCGCTGACCACGCTGCCGCCAAAGCGATAGGGGCGGCCCAGCAGCCGGGTGGCCTCCAGCAGATCTCCCGCCGCCAGGGCACGGCGGATGCGACTGCTGCTGAATTGCTCCTCCCCCTCGGCCAGCAGGGGTTGGATCTGAACCTCGATGCCCCGTTCAGCGCCGAGCTGCTGAAGGGTTGTGGTAGTGCCGCTGCGGCCTGCGCCAAAGCGGAAGTTGGCGCCCACCACCACCAGGCCGGCCTGGAGCTGCTCGTGCAGCACCTGCTGCACGAAAGCCTCGGGGGAGAGAGCCGCCAGCTCGCGGGTGAAGGGCACGAGCACCAACTGCTCGATCCCCAGGGGCTCCAGCAGGGCCAATTTCTCGCTGGGCAAATCCAGCCGCAGCCGCGCCTCGGCGAAGAGCACCTCCCGGGGGTGCGGCCAGAAGCTCACCACCGTCGGCACCAGATGCCGTTGGGCGGCGCGTTCGGTGACGGCCGCGATCACGCTGCGATGCCCCGGGTGCAGACCGTCAAAGCTGCCGAGGGCCACCGCCGTCGGCCCCTTCGCCTGCCCTGGCTCGAGCGCTGCAATCACAACCAAAAGCGCTCGAGGCCTCGCCAGAGGCATTCTCCCATGGCAGGTTTGGGCATCCCCCCACGTCCCATGGCCGATCGCCTCGACTTTCAGCTGCTCTCCCTAGGGCTGAGGCGGATGGCCTGGATCCGCTTCTGGACGCAAACCGCCCTGGGGATCGTGGTCGTGGGGGTGCTGCTCTTCAACAACATCGGCGGCAGCCTGGCCCGCAATTCCGAGCGGGCCCTGGGTCTAGGACCGGGCCTCTCCCTGACGACCCTGTCCTTCTTTGTGTTGCTCTACAGCCTCTGGCAGGGCTGGTTGATCGTGCGGCTCGGGCGGGCCTTAGGCAGCGGCGCGAAGCCCAGCCGCAGCGAAGCCGGAAAGCTGATCAAACGCGGCCTGCTGGCGGATGTGCTCGGGCTGGTCTTTGCCTCCGTGGGCTATCAGTCCCTGGCCGGCAGCCTGTTTGTCCAGGCCTCGCTGCAGGCCCCCGGCTTTTTTGGCTCTCCGGTGGGGGGCACCAGCGCCCGCAGCCTGGTGGGCTATCCGATCACCTCCATTGAGATGCTCTCGGTGCTGAGCAACACCCAGGTGCTCTTCGCCCACACCATCGGTCTGATCTTCTCGCTCTGGTTCCTGCAGCGGATCTACCGCTCGAAGTGAGGCGGCTTGAGGGCTGAGAGGTCTCCGCGCCAGAACAACTCCGGCTGCAGTGGGGTCAGCGAGACACCGCCTGCGGCCACATGGGCCACATCGATGGGCCACTCCTTGGGACCGGCGACTTCGGCCTCGAGGTCATTGGCGACCTCACCGGCCAACCAGAAGTAGGTGCGGCCGCGGGGGTCAGCGCGCTTGACGAATTGGTCGGTGTAGCGGCGAACGGCCTTTCTGCACCAGCGCAGTTGCCCGATGGACTCCAGCGGCAGGGCCGGGACATTCAGGTTGAGGAGCATGCCCTTGTCCCAGTCCTCGCGGCGGCTCTGCTCGGCCACATCCAGAGCAATGCGCGCCGACGCCCCAAAGTCGCGCCACTTGTAATCGGCGCAGCTCACCGCCAGGGCGGGCAGGCCTTCGATGGTTCCCTCCATCGCCGCACTGACCGTGCCGGAATACAGGGTGTCGGTGCCCAGGTTGGGGCCGTGGTTGATGCCCGAGAGGACCATGTCAGGCCACTCCTCAAGCAGGGCAAAGAGGCCCAACTTGACGCAATCGCTGGGGGTGCCGCTGCAGGCCCAGGCGGTGACACCCTCCGCAAAGAGCTCGTCGGCCCGCTCGGCCCGCAGGGGGGTTTGCAGGGTCAGGCCATGGCCCGTAGCGGAGCGCTCCTGATCGGGGCAGACCACCGTGACCTGATGACCGCGCCGCAGGGCCTCAGCCGCCAGGGCACGGATGCCATCAGCGAAGACGCCATCGTCATTACTGATCAGGATCCGCACAGTGCCCTCACGCCTGGCCTGAGGCTAAGGGGCCTGAAACAGGCGTCTACCTAAAGTCGGCGCTCGTTGAAGTCGATCCTTGAGCGCCACCGTCAGCCTGCAGCAGCTCACCGATCAACTCGATCAGCTGGAGGCCCAGGCTGCCCAAGAGATCGCCGCCGCCGCGGATGCCGCAGCCCTCGAGGAGCTGCGGGTGGGCCTGCTGGGCAAGAAGGGTCGGCTCTCCGGGGTGCTCGGAGCGATGGGCAAGCTGCCCGGCGATGAGCGGCCGGTGGTCGGTCAGCGGGCCAACGTGCTCAAGGAGCAGGTGCAGAGCCTGCTGAGCGATCGCCTGCAGGCGGTGAAGAGCGCCGCGATGGCCGAGCGCATCGCCAGCGAGACCCTGGACGTGACCATGCCGGCGAGCTTCACGCCGGTGGGGCACCGCCACCCCCTGATCAGCACGATCGAAGAAATCGTCGATATCTTCTCGGGCCTCGGCTACCAGGTGGAAGAAGGACCTGAGATCGAGAGCGACTTCTACAACTTCACCGCCCTGAACATCCCCGAGCACCACCCGGCCCGGGACATGCAAGACACCTTTTATCTGGGCGATCACCAGCTGCTGCGCACCCACACCTCTCCGGTGCAGATCCGCCACCTGGAGAACAACGCCCCGCCGATCCGCATCATTGCCCCGGGGCGCGTCTATCGCCGGGATGCCGTAGATGCCACCCACTCGCCGGTCTTCCACCAGGTGGAGGTACTGGCCATCGATGAGGGACTGGACTTCAGCCATCTGCGCGGCACGGTGACGTCCTTCCTGCAGCAGTTCTTCGGCGATCTGCCGGTGCGCTTCCGCGCCAGCTACTTCCCCTTCACCGAACCCTCAGCCGAGGTGGATGTGCAGTGGCGCGGCCGCTGGCTCGAGGTGATGGGCTGCGGCATGGTCGACCCCGCCGTGCTCCAGGGCATGGGCATCGACCCCGAGCGCTACAGCGGCTTCGCCGCCGGCCTGGGGGTGGAGCGCTTCTGCATGGTGCGCCACGGCATTGATGACATCCGCCGCTTGTTTACGAGCGATCTGCGCTTCCTCGAACAGTTCTGATCCCCATAAACTCTGGGGGACCACCTGAGCTGCTCCTTGCCCTGCGTCGGACTGATCATTAACGACGGCAAGGACCTGGCCCTGTCCACCGCCGACACGATTGAGGCCCGCCTGAAGCAGGCGGGCTACGACGTGCTGCGCGCCAGCAGTGCCGCCGGAATGGTGGGTTTCGCCAATCCTGAGCAACACCTGCGCAGCAAGGGCCACGTTGCCTGCGTCCCGCCCCACTTCGAAGCCGGGATGGACATGGCCATGGTGCTGGGGGGCGATGGCACGGTGCTCTCGGCCACCCGAATGACGGCACCGATCGACGTGCCGATCCTGACGATCAACACCGGCCACCTGGGCTTCCTGGCTGAGACCTACCTGCCCAAGCTCGAGGAGGCCCTCGAGCAGGTGATCGCCGGTCAATGGACGGTGGAGGAACGCACCACCTTGGTGGTGACCGTGATGCGCGGGGACCAGCGCCGCTGGGAACTGCTCTGCCTGAACGAGATGGCCCTGCACCGCGAGCCGATCACCTCGATGTGCCATTTCGAGATCGCCGTGGGACGCCATGCCCCGGTGGACATCGCCGCCGATGGCGTGATCCTCTCCACCCCGACGGGCTCCACCGCCTATGCGCTGAGCGCCGGCGGACCGGTGATCAGCCCCGACTGCCCGGTGCTGCAACTCACCCCGATTGCGCCCCACTCCCTGGCGTCACGGGCACTGGTCTTCAGCGATCAGGAGCCGGTGACGGTCTTCCCCGCCACCCCGGAGCGGCTGATGATGGTGGTGGACGGCAGCGCCGGTTGCTACGTCTGGCCGGAGGATCGGGTGCTGATCCGCCGCAGTGAGCACCCAGTCCGCTTTGTGCGCCTGGCGGACCATGAGTTTTTCCAGGTGCTGCGCAACAAGCTCGGCTGGGGCCTGCCGCACGTGGCCAAGCCCGGCGCTTGATGGGCGACATCTGCGTCCTGCTGCTGGGGGAAACGTCCGAGGCCCTCGCCGAGCGTCTGAGCGCCTCGGGGTACAGCCCACTGATCGGCGAAAGCGGCCTGCAACAAGCCAGCCAGGGCGGGTGTGAGCTGGTGGTGCTCTCGGCCGAGTGGGGAGCGCGGATTCAGGAGTTGCGCTCCCACCTCGGGGCGCTTCCGATGCTGCTGGACATCGTCGAGGACAGTGTTCCCGCCCGCTCCCAGGTGCTGATCGAGGGGGGCGATGACTTCTGGCTGTCCTCCGCGGGCGCCAGTGACCTGCTGACCCGGCTGCGGGTGCATCTGAAATTGCAGGACAAGCAACGGCCGCCGCGGGATCTGCTGCAACTGGGGGACCTCTCGATCGTCCCCAGCCGCCATGAGGTGCGCCGCAATGGCCAAACCATCGCCCTAACCGCGCGGGAGTACGCCCTGCTGGAGCTGCTGATGCGGCATGCCCGCGAGGTGGTCAGCCGCGAACGGATCCTGGCGACGGTCTGGCGGGATCAGCAGGGCGCCGCCAGCAACGTGATCGAGGTCTACGTGCGCTACCTGCGGCAAAAACTCGAGACCGGCGGCGGCAAGCGCCTGATCCACACCGTGCGCGGCCGGGGCTACTGCCTCAGCGACGGCCCTCCCCAACTGGGCTAGGGCGATGCCAACTCCCGCTCTGCCGCCCCAGCAACTACCGATCGAGGCCCAGTGGTGCCTTGAGGAGAAGCAGCCCTGCATTGCCCTCGAGGTGGCCCGCAGCCAAGAGCAACAGCGGCGAGGGCTTCAGGGCCGCCCGCCCTTGGCTCCGCTGCGGGGCATGTGGTTCCCCTTCCCCAAGCCGCAACCCCTGCGCTTTTGGATGCACAAGACCCCGGCCTCCCTCGACATGGTCTTTCTCAACGGCAACCGGGTGATCGCCATTGAGCCCGAGACGACTCCCTGCCCGCACCTGCCCTGCCGCAGCTATGGCCCCGTGGAGCCAGGGGATGGGGTCGTGGAACTCGGGGCAGGAGAAGCCAAACGCCTGGGCCTGCGGGTGGGGATGCCCGTGGTGATTACCCCGATTTCTTCTGTCCCCGCAGGATCAACACCGGATTAAGGGGCGCCAGCCGCGTGCCATCGGCCAGGGCCGCACCGCGCCAGGCCTGGTGCTGACTGATGCTCACCGTGAGGCCAGCACCCTCGAGAACGGGTCGCAACTCCGCCAGGGCTTCAACGGTGGCCAGGGGGATCACGACGATGCCAGCGGGCTTCAGCCGATCCAGAACGGCCCGCAGCAGCGCCGCCCGATCACGGCCGCCGCCGCCGATCAAGACGCGGTCGGGGTCCGGTAACTCGGAGAGGGCCTCGGGCGCCCGGCCTTCGATCACACCCGCGGGAACCACCCCCAGTCGCTGGGCATTGGCGCGGATCAACTCCGCCGAGCCGCCCCGCTGCTCCAGCGCCCACAGCTGCAGGCCCGGCCGCAGCCGCAAGGCCTCCAGACCAATGGAGCCCACTCCAGCGCCGAGATCCCAAAGAACGCCAGCGGCCGGCAGCTCCAACTCGGCCAAGAGCTGAACACGCACCTCCCGCTTGGTCATCAGCCCCGGCCGATCGGGGTGCTGCAGGTAGGCGCCATCGGCAATGCCGAGTAGGGGCAGGGATTCCGGCGGCGCAGGGGCCGGCACCTCCGCCAGCAACACCACCAGATGCAGCGGGTCGAGATCAGCGGGCAGCGCAGCCGAGGGGGCCAGCCGCTGGACCCGCTCCCCCGGATGCCCAAGCCGCTCACAGAGCCAGAGGCCATAGGCCTGCTCCAGACCCGAGGCGCGCAGCAGCTCACGCACTTCTTTGACCCCACCGCGGCTGGGGTCGGTCAGCACCGCCAGGGCCTCTGGCCGCTGCTGCAGGCGCGCAGCCAAGGCGCCGGGATCACGGCCGTGCAGGCTGATCCAAGCGGCGTTCTGCCAGGGGCGCGCCAGGCGCGAGAAGGCCAGCTGCAGGGAGCAGGGAGCCGGATGAAACCGCAAGCGCTCGGCGCCAAGGCCCTGAATCAGCAGCCGGCCGATGCCAAACCAGAGGGGGTCTCCACTGGCCAGCACCACGGCCTGCCCCTGCCCCTGAAGCTGATCGAGTAGGGCGCTGGGCTGGTCACTGGCAATCAGCCGCGCACCACTCCAGCCGTCCCAGGCCGTCAGGGCGTCATGCAGACGCAGGGGCGCCGCCACCAAGGGGGCCTGGCGCAACAACTGCTGCTTGTCGAGGGGCAGCGATGCCGGAGCGCCCGCGTCGGTGCCAATCACCTCAATCATGGGTGCATTCTGCTGCTGAGCGATGAACCCCTCCGATCGCCGTCAACGCCTGCATGACTTGGTCGTCGCCCTGATCGCGCAACAGGGCGACCTGGACCTGCTGGATGACGACAACAGCGGCAGCCTGGCCGTGGCCCAAGGCAACCCCGCTGGCTGGCTGGAGCGCAACCGCCGGGTGGTGCAGCGTTACCAGGCCTTGGTGCGCTCCGCCGCCACCCTGGATGCCCTGGTGGAACAGGAGGCCAACGAACGGGCCAACCCCTCTCAACTCTGACAAGCTGGCGGCACTATTAGCTGCCCCATGGCGCGCCTCGGCCTCTCCGCCCTGAAGTCCCTGCTGCGCCGCACCGGCCTCAGTCGCGCCTCACGCCCCTCCACCTGGCAGCCCCCGGCCGCAAGCTGGAGCCGAGCCTTCGGTCAGGGCTGGGCGTCGCCCTACACCGTTCGCTACGCCAGCAACCTGGACGACGGCCCGAACCATGGGATGCCCCTCGGCGGCTTTGGCGCCGGCTGCATCGGCCGCGCCCCTGATGGCTCCTTCAACCTCTGGCACCTCGATGGCGGCGAGCACTGGTTCGGCGTGCTGCCCGACTGCCAGTTCTCGCTCTTTGAAAGCAACGGGACAGAGCAACGGGCCCACGCCCTGGCGGTGAAGCCCAACCGGGATGACTCACGCCCCGAAGCCGCAGACCCCCTCTCCAGCTGGAGCTGGTATCCCGCCAGCAGTGAGCAACGCCAAACCGGCACCTACGCCGCGCGCTATCCGCTGAGCTGGAGCCACTACCAAGGGGTCTTCGAGGCCGAGGTCAGCTGCGAGGCCTTCAGCCCGATCCTCCCCGGCAACTATCAGCAGACCAGCTACCCGCTGGCGACGTTCGTCTGGACCCTGCGCAACCCCACGCGCCAGGCCCTGGACCTCTCGCTGATGCTGAGCTGGCGCAACACCTGCGGCTGGTTCACCAACACCGATTCATCGGCAGAGGTGCACTTCCGCGATGACGGCAGCCCCGAGCACAACTACGCCCCGGCCATCGGCAAGAGCGAGGGCCATCGCAACGATTGGATCGACGACGGCTCGCTCAAGGGAGTCGTCCTAGGGGGTGATGTCTCCTCTCCGGTCGCCGAAGGGGAAGGGCAGTGGTGCATCGCGACGCAGGAGCAAGCCGGCGTGAGCATCCAACGCTGCAGCCGCTGGAATCCCCAGGGCGACGGCTCGGATCTCTGGGGCAGCTTCAGCCGCGATGGCTCGATCCCCGAGAGCAATAACAACCGCCGCAGTGGAGCAGCCGAGCCCGTCAGCGCGGCCCTGGCGGTGCGCTGCCGCCTGGAGCCCGGCCAGAGCATCGAGATCCCGGTGGTGATCAGCTGGGACCTGCCGGTCACGGCCTTCGCCACCGGCACCAGTGCCCTGCGGCGCTACACCGACTTCTTTGGCGCCAGCGGCAAGAACGCCGCCGCCATCGCCGCCGAAGGTCTGCGGGACTGGCGCAGCTGGCGCCAACAGATCGAGGCCTGGCAACAACCGGTGCTGGAGCGCAGTGATCTGCCCGAGCCGCTGCGGATGGCGCTCTTCAACGAGCTCTACGACCTCTGCAGCGGCGGCAGCCTCTGGAGTGCCGCCAGCCGCGAAGATCCCGTCGGCCGATTCGGGGTGCTGGAGTGCCTGGACTACGCCTGGTACGAGAGCCTGGACGTGCGGCTCTATGGCTCCCTGGCGCTGCTGCAGCTCTGGCCGGAGCTCGACAAGGCGGTGCTGCGCAGCTTTGCCCGGGCCATCCCCGCGGCCGATGCCACGCCACGGCCGATCGGCTGGTATTTCACCCAGGGCAAGGGGCGCGTGGAAGCCGCCCGCAAGGTCAAAGGCGCCACACCCCATGACCTGGGGGCGCCGAACGAAAAGCCCTGGGATGCCACGAACTACACGGCCTACCAGGACTGCAACCTCTGGAAGGACCTCGCCAGCGACTACGTGCTGCAGGTCTGGCGCACCTTCAAGCTCGCCCCCAACGGCGAGGACCTGCGCTTCCTGGCGGACTGCTGGCCGGCCGCGGTGGAAGCCCTGCGTTATCTCAAGACCTTCGACATCAACAACGACGGCCTACCCGACAACGGCGGCGCTCCGGATCAGACCTTTGATGACTGGCCGCTCAAGGGCGTCAGTGCCTACTGCGGCGCCCTCTGGATTGCGGCGCTCGAGGCCGCCCTGGCGATCGCCCAGCAGCTGCAACTCAGCACAGGCCTAGACACCTCGGCCGAGCAACAGGAATTCAGTGGTTGGCTGGCGCAGGCGCGGGGGAACTTCGACAGGCTCCTCTGGAACGGCGAGTACTACGACATCGATGCCGAGAGCGGCACGCCGGTGGTGATGGCCGATCAGCTCTGCGGCGATTTCTATGCCCGCCTGCTGGGCCTGGAGCCGGTGGTGAGCGAGGCCAACAGCCGCAGCACCCTCAATGCCGTCAAGGACTCCTGCTTCGAGAAGTTCGAGGGCGGCAGCCTGGGCGTTGCCAATGGCCTACGCCGCGATGGCACCCCCCTGGATCCCAACGGCACCCACCCGCTGGAGGTCTGGACCGGGATCAACTTCGGCATCGCCAGTTACTTCCGGCTGATGGGCGAGACCGAGACCGCCCTGGCGATCACCTCAGCGGTGGTCAACCAGGTGTATTCCGGCGGCCTGCAGTTCCGCACCCCCGAGGCGATCACGGCCGTGAACACCTTCCGCGCCTGCCACTACCTGCGGGCCATGGCCATCTGGGGGGTCTGGGCCACCCACACCGACTGGCAGCGGATCCCGGGGGCGGAGCGGGGCTAAGCGGAACCACAACTCGGTTCCATACGCTGGCCTCAGAGCAATGGTGTTATGGCACTACTTCGTGTTGCCCTCTCCCTGCTGATCGGCGGGGTAATCGCCTTGGGATTGGGCCAACCCGCCAACGCCCAGGTGCACCTGCACCCCGATGAGAACGGCACAGAGATCGTGCGCAGCCTCGAGAGCCTGCGGGATCTGGACTACCAGAGCTGGCAGGCCGTGGCCTACCGCACCGGTCCCCCGGGCGGGCCCGTCACCCTGCGGATCGTCGGCTATCCCGGCCGCGTCCGCCTGGATCACCCCACCTCCTTGATCGTGCACTCCGGCCGGGGCAGTTGGGAGCTCGAGGACATCACCACCGCCAACCCCAAGCTGGCCGCCGATGGCCGGGATGCCGCGGCCGAATTTGACCTCAATCCACTGCTGGCCGAGCTGCACCAGAACCGCCCCCTACGCCTGGAGCTGCCCGGGGTGTTTGTGGAGCTGCCGGTTCCTCCCTTTGTGGTCGGTGAATGGCGCAGCCTGCCGAGCTGGCGCGACGCCGGATGAGCAGCAGCGCCTGGCGGCCCTGGATGCAGCGGGCCCTGCAGCTGGCCGCCCTCGGCGCCGGACGCACCAGCCCCAACCCTCTAGTGGGTTGCGTCGTCCTCGATCGCCAGGGGGCACTGGTGGGTGAGGGCTTCCACCGCCAAGCCGGCACGCCCCACGCCGAAGTCCATGCCCTGCGCCAGGCCGGCGAGCGCGCCCAAGGCGGCACCGCCGTCGTCAGCCTGGAGCCCTGCTGCCACCACGGCCGCACGCCCCCCTGCAGTGAAGCCCTGATCGCCGCTGGGGTCCGCCGCGTCGTCGTGGCCATGCGCGATCCCGATCCCCGCGTGGCTGGCGGCGGCATCGCCCAACTGCAGGCCGCCGGCATCGAGGTCATCAGCGGGGTCTGCGAAGCCGAAGCCCAGGCCCTCAACCGCAGCTTCATCCAGCGGGTGCAAACCGGGCGCCCCTGGGGAATCCTCAAGTGGGCCATGAGCCTCGACGGGCGCACCGCCCTGCCCAATGGCGCCAGCCAGTGGATCTCCGGTCCCCCAGCCCGCGCCTGGGTGCATCAGCTACGGGCCCAATGCGACGCGGTTCTCGTCGGGGGCGGCACCGTCCGAGCCGACAACCCCCTGCTGACCAGCCGCGGCCAGCGCAGCCCGGAGCCGCTGCGGGTGGTCCTCAGCCGCAGCCTGGATCTCCCGCAGGACGCCCAGCTCTGGGATCAAAGCCTGGCCCAGACCCTGGTCCTCCACGGCAATGAGGCCCCAGCCGAGCAACAGCAGCAGCTCGATCGACTCGGGGTGGAGCACCTGGCCCTGCCGGAGTGCCAGCCCCGGGCAGCCCTGGAGCTCCTGGCCCAGCGGGGCTGCAATCAGGTCCTCTGGGAATGCGGAGCGGAACTGGCCGCCGCAGCGCTGCGCGAGGGTTGCGTGCAGCAACTGGCAGGCGTGATCGCCCCGAAACTGCTGGGCGGCCTGGCCGCTCGCACCCCCCTTGGCGAGCTGGGGCTGATCGATGTCAACCAGGCGGAGCTATGGCCGCAGCAACGGCTCCGGCGCCTCGGCAACGACTGGCTATTGGAACTGCAGCACTAGTCGTTCCTTTGCTCTTCGGCGATCTCTTCCTCGACGTCCTGAACGGTGAAGCGGCTGATCAGCAGACCCATCACCAGGGCCAAGTAAATCGTCCCGGAGACCGCCACCATCACGCTCAACATCTGGCTTTGGGGCGTCACCGGACTGATGTCGCCGTACCCCGTTGTGGTCAGGGTGATGAAGGCGTAGTAGTTGAGCTCGACAAAATCCAGGGAGAAAATCCGGGCCGCCTGCCCCGCTGAACCATGCAGCAGGGAGACATCCTTGGCCACGGAGTTCAAGAAGCTCCCTGGAGCAAGCGACTCCAGTACGGCAAACAGCAGCCCCGCCGCCAGACCCACCAGCAGGTAGCCCGCCAGGGCCCCCATCAACACATCCCGGCTAATCAGTCGCTCCTGCGCGAGGTTGCGAATCAGGCGCTCACAGCTCCAGGCCACCAGCAGCGTCCAGACAAACAGCAGCGGGAAGCCCGCCTGGTTGGCATTGGCACCGGTGAAGTACCAACCCATCGAGGACGCAAAGGTCAGCAGCGCCAGCAGGCGATAGACCCGGGAGCGTTGCAGCGACCATCGGCCTGACTCCAGGGGTGCCCCCAAGCTGAAGCTCAGCACCCACGGCAAAGACAGATAACCCAAGGCCGACAGCTGCCGCATGCCCAGCGGAAGCATCAAGCAAGCGATCACCGTCAGACAGTTCGCCAGCAGCAGGCGATAGCCGAGGTGGCGTTGGTTCTTGCGGGCCATGGCCCAGTCTGGCGATCAACCAAACAGGGGCAACTGGTCCGAGCTGGCTTTGGCTTTGGGTTTGACCGGCCCCTCAGCCGCCCAACCCTCCGGCGACCAGCCCTGCATCAAGGGCTCCAGGGCCCGCAGGCCCGGCCCATCCAGGGGCTCCATCCAGGCCTCCTCCAACCCCTCAGGAACGATCACCGGCATCCGGTCATGCAGCGGAGCCACCAAGGCATTGGGCGCGGTGGTCAGCACGCAGCAGGTCTCCACCTCACTGCCATCCGGTCCGATCCAGCGATCCCAGAGACCCGCCAACCAAAAGATCCCGCCATCACTTGGGGCCAGCCGATGCCCCTTCTCGTAAAACCCATCGGCCGGCAGCAGGCAGCGCCGATGGCGCCAGGCGCCGCGAAAGCTGGCCTTCTCCGCCACGGTCTCCGATCGAGCATTGAAGGGCCGGGGCCCGTTCAAGGGGTCCTTGCTCCACTCCGGCAGCAGCCCCCAGAGCATTAAGGCCGGACTGATCTGACCGTGCTCCTGGCGTAGGGCCAACACCGGCTCCCCCGGGCGAATCAAGGGCCGCGGCGCGTAGTGCGCCAGCAAACCGTCCGGCAAGCCCCCTCCCAGCCTGGGCAGCAGCTGGTCCAGACGGGAGGTCAGGGAGTAACGACCGCACATGGTCTGACCGGCCCCCGTTCGGTTCTCACCCCCCACTGGGGCCTTGCAGCAACCCTAGTTTGGGGCAAACGCGCACCCGTCGCATGCCTATCCGCAAGGACGACACGCCCCCGAACCGGCGCTTCGGCATCGTCAATCTGCTGCTGATTGGCTTTGGCGTGCTGCTGCTGGTGAGCAGCTTCCTGCCCAACCAGGGCATGCAGCAGGTGCCTCGGGTTCCCTACTCCCTCTTCGTCAGTCAGGTGGACGACGGCAACGTCCGCCGCGCCTACATCACCCAAGAACAGATCCGCTACGAGCTCAAGGCCCCTCCGGAGGAGGACGCCCCCTCGGTGCTCGCCACCACGCCGATCTTCGACATGGATCTGCCGAAGCGGCTGGAGGAGCACGGTGTTGAGTTCGCCGCCGCTCCGCCCCAGAAGCCCAGCTTCATCACCACGGCCCTGAGCTGGATCGTGCCGCCCCTGATCTTCATCTTGGTGCTGCAGTTCTTCGCCCGCCGCTCCATGGGCGGCGCCCAGGGTGCCCTGAGCTTCACCAAGAGCAAAGCCAAGGTCTACGTCCCGGATGAAGAATCCAGAGTCACCTTTGCCGATGTGGCGGGTGTCGATGAGGCCAAGCAAGAGCTGACCGAGATCGTCGACTTCCTGAAGTCGTCGGAGCGCTACACGGCGATCGGCGCACGCATCCCCAAGGGCGTCCTGCTGGTGGGCCCCCCGGGAACCGGTAAGACCCTGCTGTCCAAGGCCGTCGCCGGTGAAGCGGGCGTTCCCTTCTTCATCATCAGCGGCTCGGAGTTCGTCGAACTCTTCGTTGGTGCCGGCGCCGCCCGCGTGCGGGACCTCTTTGAAGAGGCGAAGAAAAAAGCGCCCTGCATCATCTTTATCGACGAACTCGACGCCATCGGCAAGAGCCGCGCAGGCTCGATGGGCGTCGTCGGAGGCAATGACGAGCGCGAGCAGACCCTCAACCAGCTGCTCACCGAGATGGATGGCTTCGCCGCCAAGGACAAGCCCGTCATCGTCCTGGCCGCCACCAACCAACCCGAAACCCTGGACGCCGCCCTGCTGCGCCCCGGCCGCTTCGACCGGCAGGTGCTGGTGGATCGCCCGGACCTCTCGGGCCGCAAGACCATCCTCGACATCTATGCCCGCAAGGTGAAGCTCGCCCCAGGGGTTGATCTCGACAAGATCGCCCAGGCCACCAGCGGCTTTGCCGGTGCGGACCTGGCCAACCTGGTGAACGAAGGCGCCCTGCTGGCCGCCCGCGCCATGCGGACCTCCGTTGAACAAGGTGACCTCAACGAGGCGATCGAGCGCGTGGTCGCTGGCCTTGAGAAGAAGAGCCGCGTCCTCCAGCCCGACGAGAAAAAGGTCGTGGCGTATCACGAGGTCGGCCACGCCATCGTCGGCCACCTGATGCCCGGCGGCAGCAAGGTCGCCAAGATCTCGATCGTTCCCCGCGGCATGGCGGCCCTGGGCTACACCCTGCAGCTGCCCACCGAAGAGCGCTTCCTGAACTCCAAGGAAGACCTCGAGGGTCAGATCGCCACCCTCCTCGGCGGCCGCAGCGCCGAAGAGATCGTCTTTGGTGAGGTCACGACCGGTGCGGCCAACGACCTGCAGCGGGCCACCGACATCGCAGAGCAGATGGTCGGCACCTATGGGATGAGCGACATCCTTGGCCCCCTGGCCTACGACAAGCAGGGCGGCAGCCGCTTCCTCGGCGGCGCCAACAACCCTCGCCGGGTCGTCAGTGACGCCACGGCCCAGGCGATCGACAAGGAGGTGCGCACCCTGGTGGACCGCGCCCATGACCGGGCGCTCTCGATCCTTCGCCACAACCGTGAGCTGATGGAGAGCATCTCCCAGCAGATCCTCGAAAAAGAGGTGATCGAAGGCGATGACCTCAAGGATCTGCTCGCCAGCAGCGTCATGCCCGAGGACGCTCAAGCCATCGCTTGAGCTCCAAGGGGTTGACGCGGGGGCCCGTCATCTCGGATAAGGGTTCTTTGAAGACGGGCCCATGGCTGCACTGAGCGGCTATTCCTCCCTCTCCGAACTCAGCGGACGCGACTTCCTCTCGTCAGCTGACATCAGCGCGGAACAAACCAGAGCCCTGCTTGACCTGGCCGCGGACCTCAAGGCCGGCCGCACCCGCGTCGATCTGGGCGGGAAGGTGCTGGGACTGATCTTCAGCAAGGCCTCCACCCGCACCCGGGTGAGCTTCACGGTGGCCATGGCCCGCCTGGGCGGCCAGACCATCGACCTCAACCCCCAGGTCTCCCAGGTGGGGCGCGGTGAACCCGTGGCCGACACCGCCCGGGTGCTGAGCCGCTACGTCGACGCCCTCTCGATCCGCACCTTCGCCCAGGAGGAGCTGGCGGAGTATGCGCACTGGGCCTCGGTTCCGGTGATCAATGCCCTGACCGACCTGGAGCACCCCTGCCAGGCCCTGGCCGATTTCCTGACCCTGCAGGAGGCCTTCGGTTCAATCGAGGGGCTGACCCTCTCCTACGTGGGGGACGGCAACAACGTCGCCCACTCCCTGATGCTCTGTGGCGCCCTGCTGGGGGTGAACATCCGCGTGGGCTGCCCCAAGGGCTATGAGCCAAGCGCTGCGGTCCTCGAGCAGTCCCGGGCTCTGGCCGGCGGTCGCTGCAGCATCGAGGTCATTCAAGAACCGGTGGCCGCCGTGCGCGGCGCCCATGCCCTCTACACCGACGTCTGGGCCTCCATGGGCCAGGAAGAGGAGAAGGGAGAACGGGAACAGGCCTTTAACGGCTGGTGCCTCAATGAGGAGCTCGTGGCCGAGGCCGACCCCAAGGCCATCGTCCTGCACTGCCTGCCGGCCTACCGGGGCCTGGAGATCAGCGCCGGTGCGATGGAGGGCAGCAGCAGCCGGATCTTCGATCAAGCGGAGAACCGCCTGCACGCGCAGCAGGCCCTGCTGGCAGCCCTGCTCTCGTAACAGCCGGTTGCCAAAGCCAAGCACCAGCGGTACAAATGTATTGACGAACAAATGCATTGCCGGTGCCCGCTGGATCGCCTGAGCCCCTGACCACTGCCCAGCAAGAGCTCTACGACTGGCTCTCCCAGTACATCGGCGAACATCGCCATAGCCCCTCCATCCGCCAGATGATGGAGGCCATGGGGCTGCGCTCACCGGCTCCCATTCAGAGTCGCCTGCGCCACCTGCAACAGAAGGGCTGGATCACCTGGAAAGAGGGCCAGGCCCGAACCCTGCAGCTCCTGGGCGACGCCCTCGGCGGCGGCATTCCAGTGCTCGGGGCCGTGGCCGCCGGCGGCCTGGTCGAAACCTTTGACGACGTCGAGGAACGACTCGAGCTCGAGCCGGTGCTGGCCACCCGCGGGCTCTTCGCCCTGACCGTCAACGGGGACTCGATGGTGGACGCCCACATCGCCGACGGTGACGTCGTCCTGATGGAACCCGTCAGCGAACCGAGCCGCCTGCGAGAAGGCACGATCGTCAGCGCCCTGGTGCCCGGCAGTGGCACAACCCTGAAGCACTTCCACCGCGATGGACGCCAGGTGCGCCTAGAGGCCGCCAATCCCGCCTACGAACCGATCCTGATCGATGCCGATCAGGTGGCGATCCAAGGGAAGCTCGTCGCTGTCTGGCGCCAGGTTTAGACCCTCTGCGGTGTAAGCTCTTCGCATCGAAAGCACGGCCTCCGGGCCATCCCTGACGACCAGCGTCAGGTGAGCTCATCGGTATCAAAAGGGGCCATAGCTCAGCTGGTAGAGCACCTGCATGGCATGCAGGGGGTCAGGAGTTCGAGTCTCCTTGGCTCCACTTTCCAAAAGCCCAGGCCTGTCCTGGGCTTTTTTGTGCCCAACACCCATGACCACCACCGACAGCTTTGAGGCCTTTGCGGCGCAGGTGGACTACTCCCTGCTGGAGTCCCTCCAGGCCGACCCGGAGTCCAGCAGCGATGGGGATGATCACCTGCCGCGGCAGGTCCGTTCAGGGCACTACGTCCCCGTCACCCCCAAGCCACTACCGGCCCCGGAGTACGTGGCCCACAGCGCCAGCCTGTTCGCGGAGCTGGGGCTAGGCGAAGGCCTGGCCCATGACGAGGACTTCCGCCGGCTCTTCTCCGGTGACAGCCGGGTGGCGCGAGGAGCCATGCGGCCCTATGGCTGGGCCACGGGCTATGCCCTCTCGATCTACGGCACGGAGTACATCCAGCAGTGCCCCTTCGGCACTGGCAATGGCTACGGCGACGGGCGGGCGATCTCAATCTTCGAAGGCCTCTTTCAGGGCCAGCGCTGGGAGATGCAGCTCAAGGGCGGGGGCCCCACCCCCTACTGCCGCGGCGCCGATGGCCGGGCCGTCCTGCGCTCCAGCGTTCGCGAGTTCCTCGCCCAGGAGTTCATGCATGCCCTGGGGGTCCCCACCACCCGCTCCCTCAGCCTTTACATGTCCCGCGCCGAGGGCGTGCGGCGTCCCTGGTACTCCCCACAATCGCGCTCCTTCGAGCCGGACGTGATGGTCGACAACCCGGCCGCGATCACGACCCGGGTGGCGCCGTCCTTCCTGCGAGTCGGCCAGCTCGAGCTCTTTGCCCGCCGGGTCCGCAGCAACGCCCACCCCGGGGCCCGGCGGGAACTGCAGCAGATCACCGCCCACCTGATCGAACGCAACTACCGCACCGAGATCAACGCGGCTCTGCCCTTCCCTCAGCAGGTGCTGGAGCTGGCCCGGCTCTTCCGCGGACGGCTGACGGCCCTGGTGGCGAACTGGATTCGCGTGGGCTACTGCCAGGGCAACTTCAATAGCGACAACTGCGCCGCCGGCGGTTACACCCTCGACTACGGGCCCTTCGGCTTCTGCGAACTATTTGATCCCCGCTTCCAGCCCTGGACCGGCGGCGGCGAGCACTTCTGTTTCTTCAACCAACCGGCAGCCGCAGAGGCCAACTACCAGATGTTCTGGTCTGCCCTGCGGCCACTGCTGGAGGACGACGCAGGGGCGCTGGCTGAGCTCGATGGGCTGCGCGAGGGCTTCTCAGAAGCGATGCGCGGCGAACTCGAGGCGATGTGGACCCGCAAGCTGGGACTGGCCAGCTACGACGACGACCTCCTGAAGGATCTGCTGCAACTGCTGGCCAGCTCCAGGGCCGATTACACCTTGGCTTTCCGCCAGCTCTCTGAACTCCCGGAGCAGGTGGAGGCGCTCAAACCCAGCTTCTATCTGCCAATCGACGCTGAACTCGAGCAGCGCTGGACGACCTGGCTGCAGCGCTGGCGCGAACAGCTGAGCGACCCCGAGGCCGCCAGGGCCGCCATGCGCCAGGCCAATCCCCAGATCACCTGGCGGGAGTGGCTCATCGCCCCGGCCTACGAGCGTGCTGCTGAAGGCGATCTGAGCTTGATCCAAGAACTCCAGACGGTCTTCCGCGATCCCTACGCCACCCCTCCAGCAGAGCTTGCGGCGACCTACGACAGGCTCAAACCCCGCGAGTTCTTCAATGCCGGCGGGCTGTCGCACTACAGCTGCTCGTCCTAGAGCAGGCGATCCGCGCAGGAGCGGCGGAAGAGATTCATCACCTCCTCAGCCGGCAAACCCTGAACAATCCGCGCCTCGATTTCCGTGCGGTGCTGACTGGGGTGGTACTGGCCAACGGCCTTGAACAGCTCCGGTGACTGATGGCTTGCCAGCAAGAAATCCAAGCCCAGACGATCCCGCTCAAAGATCGGCTGACGCCGGCAGTGCTGCATCACATGGGCTGACTCATGGGCCAAGGTCTCCCAGACCCGCTCGGGATCGTCCTTGAGGTTGTTGGCACACAAGACCACGGCATTGCGGGCGAAGACAAAAGCACCCATCAACTGCTTGGGGCAATCCCGGGCCACCAAGGTCTCGGTGCCGGCCCGGCGCAGCAGCCCGGCGAGCAACGCGATGGACTTGAGACGCTCCGCTCGAGCCGGGGAGGCCTGCAATCCAAACCCGAGCAGCGCGGCCAAGAGGACCGCAAAGCGAATGGGCCTGGAGAACCGCAAACCCCATCCCTCTCAACCCTGGTCTCAGTGGACCCGCTTCGAGAAGGTGGGAGGTTGTTCGCGCCGAATCTCTCCGGTTTTCAACCCCGACCCGAGCCAGGCGCAGGCGGCGAGTCAGCGAGCCAAAAGGCATGAACCCCCTTAGCCGTCAGATACAGGAGGATCGCCGTCAGGGACAGCACGTCGGGCATCACAGCTGCGTCCAGAGCGTCTTAACTCTGGGCGGCCAGCCGCCCCATCAAGAGCAAACCCAAGACCTCAGAAGGTGACGCAGGACACCAACGTGCTCTTCACTGAATCGAGTTCTGACTCAATCAAAGGTCTCAAAGGGATCTTCAACCGCCTCCGCGCGAAGCCAATAGGGGCAGCGCACCTGAGCCTCAGCGTCCTTCAAGCTCATCGTCATCCGCCAACAGCGGCAGACCCCCATGCCGCCAGCGATGATGAAGTTCTTACAGGCAGCGCAGCAGGGATAAGCGGTCACAGCAAAGGCGGCAACTCCTGATGTCCTAACCCTGGTCAGGGCATTTCTTCCAGGTATAAATGCCATACTTTTGGTGATTTAGGCACAATAACCTGGTGCTGAATACCTAGACAGACGCATCCATTAACCGCGCTGTCTGCGCGGCCTGAAAGTCAACTCCAATCCGCGATTAGCCGACGATTTAGAGCGTGCAGGTGGACTTCAATAGGTGCGCCACCATCGCCGGATCCGCCTGCAGGGCGTAGGCCTCGAACTCACGTTGACGACTTTCCAATGGCAACTGCGCCGTTGAAGCCACGACGTGATTCAAATTGCCCTGCTTGCGCAGATGCTGCAGAAAAAAGCCGTTGACCTGTTCTCCACTGAGCTGACCGCTGGAGCGCAATCCCTCCGCCAGGGTCAGCGAGGTGGGCGTACCCAAACCATCAAGGCAGTCCTGCACCACATGGACCAACTCGTGCTGGATCACCCTGGCCCGCTTCTGCGGATCAAGGTCAAGGGCCTTGGAGAGGCAGAGGACGTTCGCGCCCATGTTGTAGGTGGCGAGCTGACGCGGCCCGCCGCAGTCCGCCCCCTGGATCACCACGACCCCCAGGGCAGAGGCCGCCTCCAGCGCCGCATCAGCCGGATCCATAGCCCTGGCAGGCAGAGTCAGCAGCGCCGATGCGGCCGCCAAGCCCAGACCCAACAGACCAGAGCGGAAGGAAACCAAAAGGCGCCTTAAGCAAGTCTCAAGATTGTCTCATGCGAGACCGACTTGCGACGAGTCCGGCGCCTGCCGCCAGCAACAGCGGCCATTCCCCCAGTTGCCCGTAGACGGTCTGATTCGCCCGAGCCTGCAGCCGCACCAACAGGGTTCCTGGCTCCATCGGAGCCAAGGAGGCCCCCAGCCGCCCATCGGGCTGCACCACAAGACTCGGGCCGCTATTGGCGGCACTGACCAGCCAGCGACTGGCCTCAATCGCCCGCAACTGGGACAGGGCCTGGAACTGCCGCTGCAACTGCAGGGGATAGGGGTCGAGGTTGGCGCTGGCCAGGATCCAGCCAGCCCCCGCCTGGGAGGCAGCGATCAATCCGGCCCCATCGGCGATCTCGTAGCAAATGGCCACGGCGAGATCCCCCTGGGGGCGCTGCAGCAGACGCGAGGCCGCTCCCGGCTCGACCCCACCGACCGCAGACAACCCAGCCCAACGCAGAAGAGCTCCACCGGGGACCCATTCCCCCAGCGGCACCAAGCGGTGCTTATCGATCCCCCCCTCCGCCTGCAGTGCCTGAGGGGGAAAGCGCAGAACACTGCTGCGCAGCTGGGTCTCCTCCTGACGGAAGCCACCGCTGAGAACCTCCACTCCCGCTGCAGTGGGCAGCCCCTGCCCCAGAGCCAAGGCCCCCTCGGGCAGCACCAACAGGTCAGCGCCCTGGGCCTCCGCATCGGCCTGGGCCTGGCGCAGCTGCCGCTCCAGAGACCGCTGCTGAACCCAGCTGAACTTCTCGCGGGTGGGGATATCGGGCTGCAGCACCAGCACCGACAGCCAGGGAGCACCCGGGTCCTCTAGGGCGCTGCGCTGCAGCTGCTGCCAACCCAGACCATGGAGCAGGGCGAGCACCAGCAACCAGGACAGCCAGCCACGCCAAAGCCCGCGTCGCCCCTCCCACCAGCCGAGGAGCAAACGCCAGAGCCCCCAGGCCAGCAGTAACTGCAGCGCCGCCAAGCCACCGGCCCCAATCCACTGGGCCAGCCCCGCCAGGGCGCGATCACCCGGCAGAACGGCCGCCCCCAGCCCCAGCCAAAACAGAGGCCCCTTGGCCATCCAGACCTCACCCAAGCCCCAAAGGGCCGAGGCCAGAAGCGCCACAGACCAACGGCCAGCGCCGAACCGCCCCACCAGGGCGCGCCAGAGCGCCACCAACCCCGCCCCCAGTAGTCCCAGGGCCAACCAGAGCAGCAGACAAAGCGGCAGGCTCAAGGGCAGGGGCACCCCAATCCAATCGAGGGGGTGCAACCAAAGCAGCCAGCGATGGCTGACCAAGACCGCAGCAGCAGCCCAGAGGGCCGCCGGCCCAGGACCAAAGGCCCAGAGCGGCACCAGAGCCAGCCAGAGCAGGGGCGGGGATCCCAGGGGGGGCAGCGCCACACCGGCCAGCAGACCAGCCGCCAGGGCTCCGCTCCAGACCAGTCGCCGGTTCTCTGCCATGGCCACTGACCCTATAGAGGGTCCTGGCTGCTGCAGGGCTGGAAGCAGTGAAAGACAACAGCCCAGCGCAAAGAGAGCTGCCATCAGCTTTGGGGCAGTCTCTCAGTGATTACACGGACACGTGTTCAGTGGCGCAGAGAAGTTGCGGCGGATTAAACGAAAGAGCTACCAATCAGATCCATGGGTGATCAGCTGCTCTTCCAACTCTGGAGTGATACCGCTGTAGCTGAGATCAGAGCTTGGGGGATAGCCCAATTCACGCAACCATTCGACAAGAAGACGTCGATCACGCATGGCCACCGCCAGCTCTAGAAGATGACCGCCTGATTGACCATCAATCTGAATGGAGTCCTCGAGAACCTCGAGCTCTGAGCAAATAGCCCGATAAAGGCAATAGTCACGAAGACTGAGCTCGCTGATGCTGCGGCGACGAAGTGAATCCACCTCAGGATTTTGAATCAACTGGCTAAGGAAAAGCCAACACCTGCAGATCCAAGGAGGAAATGCAGCCGTTCTGCATCTAGAAAAAGAAGATTTAGATCGATCGACATTGGCTTGAAGCCAAAGTGAAGCAAAGATACAGCGAAACCCAAAGGCCCAGAGGGAAGGCATCAGGGTCTATCGGAGAAGGTGCAGAGATCACTGAGGAATCAAGACCCTTGAAATGCACTTTCTTCGTTCACCAGCTCCCGAAATAGCCGGGCCATTTGAGTGCCACAAGTCTGGCAGCGGGACTGAACCTCAAAGGACTTTTCATGACAACATTCTTGTCCAACCGCAATGGACTGCAGACCTGGTCTGCATTTGGAGACTGGATCACTTCGACCAACCAAAGGCTTTACATCGGCTGGTTTGGGGTCTTGATGATTCCAACGACCCTCGCTGCCACTGCGGCGTTTGTGATTGCCTTCCTCAGCGCTCCGGGTGTCGACCTGGACGGCGTCAGGCAACCCATCACAGGATCACTCCTCAGTGGGAACAACATCATTACCGCCGCAGTCGTGCCCAGCTCAAATGCCATCGGACTCCATTTTTATCCGATCTGGGAAGCGGGAAGTCTGGATGAGTGGCTTTACAACGGCGGACCGTACCAATTAATTGTCTTTCACTTTCTGATCGCCATCACGGCCTACATGGGGCGGCAGTGGGAATTGAGCTATCGCCTAGGAATGCGGCCGTGGATTGCCATTGCCTTTTCAGCACCTTGGTCAGCAGCAATGGCTGTACTTCTGGTTTACCCAATGGGCCAGGGCTCGTTTTCAGAGGGAATGCCTCTTGGAATATCGGGCACATTCAACTTCATGCTTGTCCTCCAAGCTGAACACAATGTATTAATGCATCCATTTCACATGCTTGCCGTAGCCGGAACATTTGGGGGGGCACTCCTCGCGGCAGTTCATGGATCACTCGTCTCAAGCAACCTGGTTCGAGAAACCACAGAACAGGAGTCGATTAATCGTGGATATCGCTTTGGCCAGAAGGAGGTGACTTACAACATCGTCTCAGCTCACGCCTACTTCGGTCGGCTCGTCTTCCCCTATGCAGCATTGAATAACAGCCGAAGCATCCATGCCATTCTCTTTGCATGGCCAGTACTCGGGATTTGGTTCTCGTCCCTTGCAATCGCCAGCTTTTCCTTTGGACTGAATGGTCTAAATTTCAATCAATCGATCCTTGATCCTCAAGGTCGTGTCGTTCACAGCTGGGCTGATGTACTAAACCGGACAGATCTTGGCATCGAAGCCATGCACGAAAGAAATGCTCACAATTTCCCACTTGATCTTGCGGTCTCAAGCACACTCCAAATAGCCATGAAGTAAAAATGGCGGATCCAACAGACAAAAGCCCTGACTGAGGCAATCAAGAGAAGGAGGACTGGCGAGAATTTCACCAGTCCTTTTTTTGAGCCATTCAACGCAACAGTGAATCTTTTCTAACAACGCGCGAGACACTTCGAGCGTAGCCCTGATCCTGCGTTCCGAATAGAAGATCCCAGAACGTGAAATAAAGTCCAAAGTTAGAGCCCTGTTTTTGATGATGAATGGAATGATGAACAGGGCCAATCAACCAACGCCCCAACCAGTGATGAGGAAATGCCTCCGGCAATCCAGCCGGCGGCATGTGGTTCAAAGCAGCCCAAACAGACATCGTCACAAGAAGGGCAAACAGTGTGACGAAGTGAAGCGGAACGGTCATCGCAACAACCACAATAAAAACAGAGTGGAAGAGTGACTCGATTGGGTCAAAAGCAAATGAAGTCCAGGCTGAATAATGCCTTGACCGATGATGCCCTAGGTGCGCAATCCTGTAGAGGGCAGGATGATGCAGAAGGCGATGAACAAAGTAGAAGACGGCATCCTGTACAGCCAAAACACCAAGAAATCCTGTCAACTGAAAAGGAAGCTGCCATTCAGACTCGTGATGGTAAAGCTGTACGTACCCAGATCCATGCAGGATCAGCGAAACTGAGCCAACACAAGCGAAGACCAATGAAGAGGAAAAGCTGAGTCGAAGATCGTTGGCATTCGCTCGGCCAAAACAGCTGGGACCATCTCGAAGCAAGAGCCCCGAGACAAGAGCGATCAGAACAGAGCGAGCACTGATGATCAGAAAAATCACAACAAAGCCCATCAAAAAGAGACTTACTCGATCAAGCAAGACAACGACCGAAGCGAAAGGCCCTGGCACCGTCACCGTGAATCCAACTCCATCTAGACCAAGCTATTAACCTTCAGCAGCCCAAGGGATCAAGTCTCAAATACGCAGCAGATCTTCTGCATTGACTGCCAATCGCGAGAATCAAGGAAGCCTCTCAATCCTGATCCTTAATGATTCGAACAATGCATAAGAAACTGGGTCCATAAAGAGCACGCCGTGCTCCAGCAGAGCATCAACTCAGCAGGCAAAAAGCATGACTCACGCGATCAGATAGGCCACAAGCCTGGCCATGCTCAAAACTGTTGGTGTGCTTGGGTCAGGCGCACTGTTCATAGGCGCCTGACCTCTGGGCCAGCTAGACCAGCAAAAGGCAGAGCTGGCGCCAACCCTCTCTGATCAGCTCAGCTCGCTTACCACCAAAGAAGTGATATGGATCCCAGCCGGACCCTGCAACAACTTCTCTTCCGCGGCCTTGGCACCACTTCACTGGTGGCCGATCGCCTGCGGAGCGTGACCCAGGCCTGGGTCAGCAGTGGGCGCCTGGATCCAAGCCAGGCCAGCGCCTTGGTGGATGACGTTCTCGCCAGCCTTCGCGGCGAGAACCCCGAGCTGGAGAAACAGACCGAACGGCAGGTCGAGCGCAACCTGGACCACCTGCTGCAGGACCTGGGCCTGGCCCGCCAGCGGGAGGTGGATGAACTGCGGGGCCGCATCGATCGCCTGGAGCAGCAGCTCCGGCAGAAGCAATCCCAACTCGAGATCCCGGACTGAGAGGCGACTAGGCGAGAATCGGCCCTTGATGCCTCTTTGATCCAGCCATGCGGGACATCCTGATCAGCTCCGCCGTTTGCGTCGGCTGCCTCTTGCTGGCACTGGTGAGCCAGATCGTGGCGCCCTCCACCGTGAACGCCGCCCCCAGCCAGCCGGCCGTGCAACAGGCCGTGGCCAGTGCCCCAGTCCAGGCCAGCTTCAGCGGCCAGATCGAGCTCGATCCGGAGGACCCCAACCCCAGCCTCTTCACCATGGCCAGCGACGTCATCGCCGACAGTGGGGCATCTGCCCTCGGAGGAGAAATGGTTGCGGCCAAAGAACGGATGACCCCCAGCGGTCTGCGCATCACCGACCTGGTGATCGGTGATGGCCCTGAGGCCAGCTCCGGTCAGCTCGTGGTTGTGAACTACCGCGGCACCCTTGAGAACGGCAAAGAGTTCGACAGCAGCTACGGCCGCGGTCCCTTCAGCTTCCCCCTCGGCGCCGGTCGCGTGATCAAGGGCTGGGATGAGGGCGTCGCCGGCATGCAGGTGGGCGGCAAGCGCAAGCTCGTGATCCCCCCCGATCTGGCCTACGGCGAGCGCGGTGCCGGCGGTGTGATCCCCCCGAACGCCACCTTGATCTTTGAGGTGGAACTGCTCGAGATCAAGGGCTGATCCGTTCCATGGGAGCCGCGCCAGCGGTGCGGTTCCCGCGACTGTCGAAACTTCAAACGATCGTTAGGATGCCGCCGCCGTCCGGCATTTGGCCGGGCATTGAAAAGCACGATCCTTCCGTTCATGGCTCATACGCTGCCCGCGCTGCCCTACGGCCTCGACGCCCTCGAGCCCCATATCTCCCGCCAAACCCTTGAGTTCCACCACGGCAAGCACCACAACGCTTACGTGACCAACCTCAACAACCTGGTGGCTGGCACCGATCTGGAAGGCAAGAGCCTCGAAGACACCATCGTTGCCGTGGCCGGTGATGCCGGCAAGGCTGGTGTGTTCAACAACGCCGCCCAGGTCTGGAACCACAGCTTCTACTGGCAGTGCATCAAGCCCAACGGTGGCGGCACCCCCAGCGGCGCGCTGCTCGACAAGATCAACGCTGACTTCGGCAGCTTCGAGAAGTTCGTTGAGGCCTTCAAGGCAGCCGGCGCCACCCAGTTCGGTAGCGGCTGGGCCTGGCTCGTGCTCGACAACGGCACCCTGAAGGTCACCAAGACCGGCAACGCCGATCTGCCCCTGGCCCACGGCCAGAAGGCCCTGCTGACCATGGACGTCTGGGAGCACGCCTACTACCTGGACTACCAGAACCGCCGCCCCGACTACATCAGCACCTACCTCGACAAGCTGGTCAACTGGGACTTCGTGGCCGCCAACCTGGCCGCCGCCTGATTCGAGCGATCCAAGCCAAGCCCCCGCACAAGCGGGGGCTTTTTTTATGGTCGGGCGCTCTCGAGAACCGATTCCGGTGCGATCC
Source organism: Vulcanococcus sp. CPBay_Sum15L08_68 (assembly GCF_017855895.1). NCBI lineage: Bacteria > Bacillati > Cyanobacteriota > Cyanophyceae > Synechococcales > Synechococcaceae > Vulcanococcus > Vulcanococcus sp. CPBay_Sum15L08_68. Next base: position 31,427 of record NZ_JAFMFX010000007.1, read on the forward strand.
ACATCGCATCGCCATAGGAGAAGAAGCGATAGCCCTCGGCCTTGGCCTCCTCATAGAGATCCAGCAGGCGGCGGCGACCGACCAGGGCACTGACCAGCAGCAGCAGCGAGCTCTTGGGCAGGTGGAAATTCGTCAGCAGTCCCTGCACCACCGCAAAGCGATAGCCGGGCTGAATCACCAGATTCACCGGCCCTGCATGGGGCTGGAGCTCGCCCCCATGGAGCTGGGCCACAGCCTCCAGGCTGCGAACGGAGGTGGTTCCAACCGCAATCACCCGGCCGCCACGGGCGCGGCACTGGGCCACGGCCTCCACAGCGGCCGCCGACACCTCAACCCACTCGCTGTGGAGCTCCAGCTGGGTCAGGTCCTCGGTCTCCACCGGCCGAAAGGTGCCCAGGCCCACATGCAGGGTCACGGTGGTGCGCTGCACACCTCGCGCCTCCAGGGCTTCGAGCAGCGCATCACTGAGGTGCAGGCCCGCCGTCGGAGCAGCCACCGCCCCGGGCCGCGAGGCATAGCGGGTCTGGTAGCGGCTGTCGTCCTCGCTGGAGTGCTGGTGGATGTAGGGCGGCAGGGGGATTTCGCCATAGCGCGCCAGCAGCGCCTCGATCGCTTCTGGGGTGGTGCACTCCGCCGGAAAGCGCACGACCCGGCCGCCGGTCTCGGCGTCGATGGCCACGATCTCCAGGGGCTGGGGGGGTTGACCGGGATGCTCCATCTGCAGGATCTCGCCCGGCTTCAGGCGCTTGGCTGGCTTGGCCAAACAGAGCCAATCACTGCCTTCCACAGGCTCCAGCACCAGGAGCTCCACCGCGCCGCCGCTGGCCCGGCGGGCCTGAAGGCGCGCCTTCAGCACCCGGGTGTTGTTGACCACCAGCAAGTCGCCCGGTTTCAGCAGCTGCTGCAGCTCCCAGACCGTTTGGTGGCTGCAGCCCTCAGGGCCTTCCAGCGCCAGCAACCGAGCCGCGTGGCGGGGCTCCACGGGGCGCTGGGCGATGAACGTCTCCGGGAGATCGAAGACGTAGCTCGAAAGCAGCTGATCGTCGCTGATCAGAAGGCCAGGCTCTCGGGGTTGGTCTCGATCAGCTGGGCCAGATCCTTCAGGAAGGCCGCCGCATCGGCGCCGTAGATCACGCGGTGATCACAGGTCAGGTTCACCTGCATCTGGTTCGCCACGCGGATCGAGCCGTCCTTGCCGCCCACGACGGTGGGACGGGAGGCGGCCACCGCCAGGATCGCGCCGGTGCCCGGGGGCAGGATCGCGTCGAAGCGATCCACACCGAACATCCCCAGGTTGGAAAGGGTGAAGGTGCCGGTGCTGTACTCCTCAGGCTGCAGCTGCTTGCTGCGGGCCCGGCTCACCAGATCCGCCCAGTTGCGGGCCAGGGAGTGGATATCGGTCTTGTCGGCGTTGGCCAGCACGGGGGTGATCAAGCCACCGTCTTCCATCGCGACGGCCACAGCCACGTTCACCGCAGCGGGGTAAACCATGGCGCTGCCATCGGCGCTGGTGGCGGCATTCACCTGGGGGTGACGGGCCAGCACCACACCCACGGCCTTGGCCAGCAGGGCGGTCATGGTGACGCCCTTGCTCTTCACCTGCTTGTAGAAGGCGTCCAGCTTGGTGGTGGTGATCGTGTAGCCGACGCGGAAGGTCGGCACCGCCAGGCTCGCCACCATGTTGCGGTTGACCGCACCCTGCAGGGTGTTGAAGGCCACGCTCTCGCCGGGACGACCAAAGGCATTGCCCGCCGGTGCAGCCGCAGGAGCAGCGGCACCATTTCCGCTGCCGCTGGCAGCAGGAGCTGAGCCCTCGGCCACGCGGGGAACAGCCACGGTCAGACCCAGGGCCCGCTCAACGTCCTCGGCCTGGATTCGGCCGTGGGGGCCGCTGCCGCGCAGGGTCTCCAGGGCGACGCCGTGCTGGCTGGCCAGTTTCTTGGCCCGGGGGCTGGCCACCACGCGGCCATTGGTCACAGGAGCGGGGGCAGCGGCAACGGGAGCCGGGGCTGCAGCAACGGGTGCGGGGGCAGGAGCCGCTGCAGGAGTAGGTGCCGGAGCAGCGGCCGGGGCGGGGGCGGCAGCGGCGGCTGGTGCGCTGGGGGCCTTGGCCTGGGCCTCGGCGATCTCAGCCTCGGTCTCCACCACGAGGCCGATGGTTTCACCAACGGGGGCCGTGCTGCCTGCGGGCATCAACACCGCTGCGAGGTAGCCCTCGTTGAAGGACTCCACGTCCATGTCGGCCTTGTCCGACTCGACGACCAGGACGGACTCACCGCGGCCGACCTTGTCACCTGGCTTCTTCAGCCATTCCACGATCTTGCCCTCCGTCATGGTGGAGGAGAGGGCGGGCATGAAGATTTCGTGGGTGGCCAACGGAGGTCTGCCGCTCAATTGAGGCGGATTTTACGCGGCTCAGCGGCAGGGACCTCCGGAGTGGCGACTTAGAGGGCTCCCTCGATCGACTCGATCACCCCATCGCGCACAACCACAGCCACCTGGAGCTTCTCCACGAGGTTGTCGCCCACCTTGACGTCGGTGAAGCTGTCGAGCTGGCCCTGCTCAACGATCTGCTCCATCTCCAGGTCGCGGACCTGGCGCTGCTGCTCGAGCAGCTGACGCTTCTGCTCCTCAAGCTCGGCGCGCTTGGCCGCCACCTGCTCCTGCACAGAACCCACCTGCTCCTGGACGCGGGGATCGAGGGGGTTGGCGCTCTGGCTGCGGATCGCGTCCACCAGCTGCTGCCCTTCCTGCTCGAGCTGCCCCAGCTGGGCGTCGCTATTGGCGATGGCCGCGCTGATCTCGCGCTCGGCGTCCTCCTTCCAACGGGGGGTCACCACCGCGCGAACGGTGATGGAGCGCTTCACGGAGAGGGAACCGTCGGCCATGGAAGGGGGTTTCGCGGCGCCCAGCCTGTCAGGGGCGAGCGAGGCCGACAACGCCCGGCTCGGGCGGGTTCCCGGCCCTAGCGCCCGTAGATCGCCTCAATCGCTTGGGCATCGCGATCGGCGATGCGATCGCGCTTTTGCTTGAGGGTTTGGGTCAGCAAGCCGTTGTCGATGCTGAAGGCCTCCACCAGGGCCACCCCCGCCAGCCGTTCATCCGGGCGGGCGCCCACCCGGGACTGCAGGCGGCGATTCAGGCGGCTGGTCAGGGCCTTGAGCAGCGCCGGATCGGCGGCCGACATCCCCTGCTCGGCCGCGAAGGCCTCCAGGTTCTCCAGCTTCGGCACCACCAAGGCGCCCAGGGCCTTGCGGTCCTGCCCCACCAGCATCACCTGCTCCACCAGGGAGCAGGCCACCAGGCACTCCTCCAGGGGGCCCGGCTCGATGTTCTCGCCGCTGCTCAGGACGATCGTGTCCTTGGCGCGGCCGGTCAGCACCAAGGTGCCGTCGGCAAGCAGGTGGCCGAGGTCCCCGGTGTCAAACCAGCCCTCGGCATCGAGCACCTTGGCGGTGGCCTCTGGCTTGCCCAGGTAGCCGCCCATCACCTGGGCGCCCTTGGCCAAGACCTTGCCCCGCTCGCCGATGGCCAGCACCGCCCCGGTCTCGGGATCGGTGATCTTGATGGAGGTGCCCGCAAGCGGTTGGCCGGAGCTGCCGCGGCGGTTGTTCCAGCGGCGCCGGCAGGTCAAGACCGGACTGGTTTCGGTCAGGCCGTAGCCCACCAGCAGCTCAATACCGATGGCCTCAAAGAAACCATCGACGTGGATCGCCAAGGCACCGCCACCGCTGATGGCCGTGCGCAGGCGCCCTCCGATCAGCTGAGCGCGGACCTTCGGCCAGAACAACTGCTCGGCCACCCCATGCAGGGGCCAACTCAGCAGCGCCCCGGCGGCGGCGGCCAGACGGCGGCGCTTGCGCTCAGGGATCAAGGTGCGATCCGCGGCCACCCGCCTCGAGAGGCAGTGGAAGCGGCTGACCTTCAGGGCCGAGCGCAGCAGCTTGGCGCGGCTCGCCGGCATGGCGCTGAGGGCATCTTCAAAGCCGCTCAGCAGGGCTTCCCAGAGCCGGGGAACACTGATCAGATAGTGGGGGCGAACCCGCTGCAGATCCGGACGCAGTTGCTTGAGCGTCGTGTAGGTCTGCTGGCAGCCGCAGGAGAGCAGGAAGTACTCCGCGCTGCGCTCATAGGCGTGCCAGATCGGCAGAACGCTCAGGACCCGATCGCCCGGGCGCGGCGCCACCGCCACACCGAGGCTGCGCAACTGCTGCAGCAAGTTGGCGTGGCTCAGGGGAACGCCCTTCGGCCGGCCCGTGGTGCCCGAGGTGTAGAGCACGGTGGCCAGGCGCTCCTCTCCGCCTTCAGGCCAGGCAGGAGCGGGGCTGCTCGCCCCCTTGGCCATCAGCTCATCCCAGGTGAAGCAGGGAACCACCGGCACCACCGAACCGCGGTCCCCCTGCAGCAGCACCACAAAGCGCAGCTGCCCGAGGAGCTCACTGCTGAGCTTCAAACGCTGCAGCAGCTCTGCGGACTCCAGCACCAGCGCCACCGCGCCGCAGTCGCCCGCGATGTAGCGCAGCTCATCCACGGGGGCCGCGCTGCCGCGAACCGCATCCGCAGCCCCCAGACGCATCAGACCCTGGTCCGCCACCAGCCAGCGGGGGCAGTTTTCCGAGAACAACCCCACCACCTCCCCCGGCCGGACCCCGAGAGCCGCAAACCCTGCCGCAGCCTGCTCGATCTGTTGATGCAGGGCGCGGAAGCTCAGCTGCTCCGGTGGCTTGGCATGGGGAGCCTCCAGGGCAGGCGCATCGCCGTGGCGTTCAGCCAGCTGCCCCCAGAGCTGCTCAAGGCCGCGGAGTGCACTCCAGTCGTGCCTCTCGGCCAAGGCGCGCTGATCTTGGCGGCTGCCAGTCCAGCTGATCTCGGCGAGCGGCATGGGGGATATCAGTCAGTTGGCCCCGGTCTTACCACCCCTGGAGCTGCTCCTGCAGGGTTGGGGCTCGCAACTGCAAACCAAAGCGACGCGCGAAGGTCTCCAGCAGCCGTGGCCGCAGCGCCGCCGCCGAGAGCTCCGGCCGCCAATCCACCAGCCGCCCGACCTCCCGGTTCGCAATCCCGCAGGGCACGACTTCGGCAAAACCGGCGAGGTCCGCCTCCACGTTCAAGGCCAAGCCGTGCTGGCTGATCCAGCGGCGGGCACCGACCCCAATGGCGGCCAGCTTGCGGCCCTCCAGCCAAACCCCCGTGAGCCCCTCCAGGCGGCCGGCCTCCAAGCCCAGCTCCGCCAACAGATCGATCACCACCCCCTCCAACTCCCGCAGATAGAGGTGCAGATCAGCGCCATGGCGCTGCAGGTTGAGCACGGGATACAGCACCAACTGCCCTGGGCAGTGGTGGGTCACCTCACCGCCGCGGTCGATCCGAAACAGCGGCGCGGGGGGATCGGCTGGATCAAAGCCCAGAAACCCCGGGTCGGCCCCGCGACCGAGGGTGTAACAGGGCTCATGCTCCAGCAGCAGCACTGCCTCCGGCCCATCGGGGTCCTCCAGCAGACGCCGTTGCAACTGCTGCTGCCAATCCCAGGCCAGCGCGAAGGGAACGCAGCCGGTGGGCTCGAAACAGATTGCGTCGCGGGTGGGCGAGGCCGTGGTTGAACTCACTGACCGTTCCTAGCGTTTAAGCGGGTCCACCGCCGAGGAGGCAAGGGATGAAGCTCGTGATTCATGGCCGCAATCTGGAGGTCACTCCAGCCATCCGCGAGTACACCGAAGAGAAGCTCAAGCGCGCGACCAGTCATTTCGACGGGATGGTGAAAGAGGCGGACGTGCATCTCTCGGTGGCCCGCAATCCCCGGGTTCCGCAACAGACCGCCGAGGTGACGGTCTTCGCCAACGGCACCGTCATCCGCGCCCAGGAACGCAGCGAAAACCTCTACGCCAGCATCGATCTGGTGGCCGGGAAATTGACGCGGCAGCTGCGCCGCTACAAGGACCGCCACGGCGACCACCACCACAGCCATGGCCACCACGCCAGCGAGACCCCCAGCGTGGTGGAGATGGCCGGCGATGACAGCGTCAGCGGATCTCTGCTGGACGGCAAGGAAGCCGGTCTGCCCAGCCGCGGGGTGCGCCGCAAGTACTTCTCGATGCCGGCGATGAGCCTCGAGGAGGCCCTGCATCAACTGGAGTTGATCGACCACGACTTCTATCTCTTCCGCGACGCCGGCAGTGATGAGCTGCAGGTGGTCTACCGCCGCAACCATGGAGGATTTGGCGTCATCCAGGCCAAGGACTGAACGCAACTGTGCGCGACCTGCCCGATCTCGCTCCCCTGATCGATCACGCCCTGTTGGATCCCCACCAGGGCCAGGAGGCCATCCTCCGCTGCTGCGATGAGGCCAAACACTTCGGCTTTGCTGGGGTCTGCCTGGCCTCCCGCTGGCTGGATCTCGCCCGGGAGCGGCTCGGTCCAAGCGGCGGGCGGGGCCCGAAGCTGATCAGTGTGATCGGCTTCCCCTTCGGCGCGATCCCCGCCGAGATCAAGCGCCAAGAGGCCGAATGGGCCGCGGCCGCCGGTGCCGATGAACTCGATGTGGTGCCGGACTTCGGGGCCCTGGCCGACGGCAACAGCAGTCAGTTCTGCGAGGACCTTGCCCCGATCGCCGAATTGGGGCTGCCCTTCAAGGTGATCCTGGAGGTGGGACGGCTGTCGCCCGAGGTTCTGGAGTGGGCCGTCGAGGCCAGCATCGATGTCGGCGCCAGCATGCTCAAGACCGGCAGCGGCTTTGGCCCGGCGGCCAGCCTTGAGCAGGTCAAACAGCTGCGGCAACTGGCCCGTGGCCGGGCCGCGATCAAAGCCTCCGGTGGCATCAGCGGACTCGAGCAGGCCTACGGCCTCGTCGAAGCCGGGGCCAGCCGGCTGGGGACCAGCCGGGGGGTGGCCCTGATGGAGGCCCTGCGGGCCAAAGCAGCGTGAGCCCAGAGCAACGGCTTGAGGGGCTGGTGCTGCGCAGCAGTCCCCTGGGGGAAAGCGACCGTCTGATCACGGTCCTCAGCAATGAGGAGGGCCTGATCCGACTGGCGGCCCCCGGCGCCCGCAAGCCCAAGAGTTCCCTGGCCGCCGCTGTGCCCCTGGCGGTCCTCAGCCTGCAGGTGGGGGGCCGAAGCGGCCTGAAGCGTGTGCGCCAACTGCGGGTGCTGCGCAACTTCTCCCACCTGGCGGAGCGGCTGGAGACCCTGGCCGCCGCCCAGGGATTGGCCGAGGTGGCTCTGCTGCTGGTGCCCAGTGGCGATGCGATCGAGGGTCTACTAGAGGACCTGCTGGTGCAGCTCGCCCGCCTGGAGTTGGTGGTCAAGGAGAAGCAAGACAGCCTGGAAGCCCTGGCCATCAGTGTTCAGGGCCTCACCCACCTGTTGGCCCTGGGGGGCTACGCCCTGCCCCTGGCGGAGTGCTGCCGCAGCGGGGAGCCCCTGGATCCGCCCCTGGGGAATTGGGACTGGCGCTGCAGCCTGCTGCCCAGTGAGGGCTTCGTGATCGGCGCCGTGCCCGGCGCCCAGATGGTGCTGAACGCCTCCGAGCTGGCCCTGTTGCAGCGGCTGCTGCGGCCGGCGTTGCCGCGCAAGCGCGATGGAACGCTGATGGGACCGGAGTCGGTCTGGCTCCGGTTGCTGCAACTGCTGGAGCTCTGGTGCCGAGAACACCTCAACCGCAGCGCCCGGTCCTGGCGAATGCTGAGGCAGTGCTTCGACGATGGGGCATCATCGGTAGCCGGGAGGTCCTGAAGAACGTGAGCGAAGACCCGCGGTCTCCAGGTGACAACACAGGGCTCCAGGGGGTTTTGGCCCTGCCCGAATTCCGCAAGCTCTGGCTTGGGCAGATCTTCAGCCAGCTGGCGGACAAGTTCTACATCGTGTTGATGGTGTTCCTCATCGCCCAGTACTGGGCGGGGGCAACACCACCCGAGGGCGGTGCGCTGGTGGAGGCCGCCGGGGCGTTCAACCTCAGCATCGAGGGCCGGGCCCAGTGGATCACCCTGCTGGCCACGGGGATCTATGTGGCCAACACCATCCCAGCGATGGTCCTGGGTTTGGTGGCTGGGGTCTGGGCCGATCGCTGGCGCAAGCGCGAAGTGATGGTGGCCAGCAATGGCATCCGTGCGGGCCTGGCCCTGCTCACTCCCCTCTGCCTGCTGGATGGCCCCCATTGGCTGGGGCTGAGCTGGGGCTACTGGGCCCTGCTGGTCATCACCTTTTTGGAATCGGTGCTGACCCAGTTTTTTGCACCGGCGGAGCAAGCTGCGATCCCGATGCTGGTGCCCACGCGCCAGCTGCTGGCGGCCAACTCGCTGTATCAGGCCACGAGCATGGCCGCCACCATCGTGGGCTTTGCCCTGGGTGATCCGATCCTGCGGGGTCTGAAATATGGCCTGGGGGCCCTGGGCATCGCCAACGGCGAATTCGCCCTATTGCCCCTTTGCTACGGCCTGGCTGCCCTCTCGATCGCTTGGATTCGCGTCGAGGAAACGCCGCAGCGCAGCCACGACGAGAACATCTGGCGCGAGATCTCCGAAGGCCTGGAGGTGCTCAAGCAGCGTCCAACCGTCCGCAGCGCGATGCTCCAGCTGGTGCTGCTCTACAGCCTTCTGGCGGCGCTCTATGTCTTGGCGATCAGCCTGGCCTCCGCCATCCGTCAGCTGGGACCCACCCAATTCGGAACCCTGCTGGCCATGAGTGGCATCGGCCTCGCCCTGGGCGCCGTCGCTGTCGCCCAGATCGGCCATCGCTTCAACCGCCGCCGTCTGGCCTCCGCGGGCCTGGGAACGATCGCCTGGAGCCTGGTGCTGCTCGGCCAACTGCGCGGCAGCCTCGGCTTCACCCTCGCCCTCTGCACGGTGCTCGGTGTGGGGGCCGCCCTGCTGGCCATCCCCGCCCAAACCACCATCCAAGAGGACACCCCGGAATCGATGCGGGGCAAGGTCTTTGGCCTGCAGAACAACCTGATCAACATCGCCTTGAGCCTGCCGCTGGTGCTCGCCGGCGCAATCGTCAGCCGCTACGGGCTACTGCCGGTCCTCTGGGTCTTGGCGGGGCTGGCGGTGGCCGCTGCGCTGCTCGAGCAGCCGTGGAAACGCTGCTAGTTTCGGCACTTGGTCGAGTAGCCGCTGCGTGGCCCACATCGCCTGGTTGGGCAAGAAGTCACCCTTCTGCGGCAACGTCACCTACGGCCTGACCACCACCGAGGCCCTACGGGATCGGGGCCACGAGATCAGCTTTATCCACTTCGACAGCCCAGGAACGGCGAGCCCGGACGTGGCCCTGCCCTATCTGGTCAAGTCGCAGGTTTACACGATTCCCTCCCCAGGAGCTCAGCGGGAACTGCGGGAGTCGCTGGAGCGGCTGAAACCGGATCTGGTGCACGCCAGCTTGACCCTCTCCCCCCTGGATTTCCGGCTGCCGGATCTCTGCCAGCAGCTGGGCCTGCCGCTGGTGGCGACCTTCCACCCCCCCTTTGACGCCAGCCTGCGCAACCTGAGCGCCGGCACCCAGCAGCTGACCTATCAGCTCTACGCCCCATCCCTGGCCAAGTACGACCGGGTGGTGGTCTTCTCGGAGCTGCAGGCGGATGTGTTGATGCGACTCGGGGTCCCCAGGGATCGCCTGGCGGTGATCCCCAACGGGGTCGACCCCCAGCGCTGGAGTCCCAGCAACCCAACCGCACCCTCCGAACGGCTGCAGGAGCTGCGCCAACGCTTCAGTGGCCAGCGGGTCTTTCTCTACATGGGGCGAATCGCCACGGAGAAGAACGTCGAAGCGCTGCTGCGGGCCTGGAAGTTGGTCCAGCCCAGCGGCTGCAAGCTCGTGGTGGTGGGCGATGGTCCGATGCGCCAATCGCTGATGCAGAACTACGGCGAGGACGCCGGCATCCTCTGGTGGGGCCATGAACCGGAGCAGGCCGTGCGGCTGGCGCTCCTGCAGCTGGCGGAGGTCTTTCTCCTTCCCTCCCTGGTGGAGGGGCTCTCCCTGGCACTGCTGGAGGCCATGGCCAGTGGCACCGCCTGTGTCGCCACCGATGCCGGGGCCGATGGGGAGGTGCTCGAGGGCGGGGCCGGCATCGTCATCAGCACCCAGGGGGTCACCACCCAACTGCGCACCCTGCTGCCGGTGCTGCGGGACCAGCCCGTCCTTAGTGCAGAACTGGGCCGGCGTGCCCGCCAGCGGGCGCTGGAGCGCTACACCCTCACCCGCAACATCGACCAGCTGGAGCGGCTCTACGGCGAGCTCAGCCCGGCGGCGCAGGCAGTGGCCTAGGCCAGCTCGGCGCAGCAGGCGGCAAAAGCCAGGGTGGGGTCCTCAGCCTTGGTGATCGGGCGGCCGATCACCAGCTGGGAGGCTCCAGCGGCGATGGCCTCAGCGGGACCCAGCACCCGGGCCTGATCGCCCGCGGCGCTGCCCTTCGGGCGAATCCCCGGGGTCACCAGCGCGAAGGGTTCTGGGTGCTGGGCCCGCAGGCTGGCGGCCTCCAGCGGAGAACAGACGCAACCGCCAATTCCCGCCCCTGCGGCCAGGGCCGCCAAGGCCGGAACCCGTTCAGCGATGTCCTGACGGATGGCCAGTTCCCGCTGCAGCCGCTGCTCCTCCCAACTGGTCAGCACCGTCACCGCCAGCAGGGTCGGAGCGGCCAGTCCAGCGACTTGGGCGCCCTCAGCAGCGGCGGCCTGGGCCGCCTGCAGGGCTTCACTACCGGCGCAGGCATGGACCGTGATCAGCTCCGCACCCAGGCCAGCCGCCCGCCGGCAGGCACCGGCCATGGTGGCGGGGATGTCGTGGAACTTCAGGTCGAGGAAGACCCGCAGGCCCTGCTCCCGCAACTGGGCCACCACCTCAGGGCCCGCCTGAACAAAGAGCTCCAGGCCGACCTTGACCCAGCGCAGGCCCTCGACCCCGCGGCTGAAGGCCAGGGCCTGATCCGGGGCCATGCCATCGAGGGCAACGATGATCCGCTCAGCGGCAGGCCTGGTCACGGGGAGGCAGCTCTCGATGAAGATCTCAGGCTACGAATTGTCCTGGCGCGTTCTCCAGGAGCGACCCAGCATGGGATCAGCACCTTGCCTCGCCCATGGGTCCGCGGATCCTGCATCCCGAGCAACTCCAGGGGTTTCGGCTGGGCAGCAATGACCACTGCCGGCTGGCCCTGCTCAGCAAGCCGGAAGCCGGCGGCTGCACGCAGTTCCTAGAGGTGCATGACCCCTGCGATCGGGTCCCCGCCCACAGCCATCACCAGGCCGCCGAGCTGTTCTTCGTTCTGCGGGGGAACGTGGTGTTCCACGTCGGTGAGTCCAGCATCACCGCCAGTGGCGGGGACTTTGTCAGCGTCCCCGGCGATGCGATCCACGACCTGGAGAACCCAGGCCCAGGCAGGGTTTACCTGATCACAGTGCTCAGCCGCGATGGTGGCTTCGCTGACCTGCTGGAGCACGGGATCCCGACGCCGTTGGATGCGGAAGATCTGGCTGTGCTGCGCAGCCTCTAGGTCACAAAAGCCAACCAAATCAAGCCAAGGGGGCCCGGGCTCCACAGGTTGTGGGCAGACGCCCGCGCTCGAATGCCCCTCAGCCGTCGCCATGCCCTGCAGGCCCTGGGTCTCGCCGCCGCCGGCAGCACCGCCATCGGTAAGGGCTGGAGCAAAGAAGCCCAGCAGCTGCGCCAGGAGCTCGAGGTCTGCAGCCCCAGTGGCGACACCTTCACCTGGATGCTCGAGCGCAACAAGGTGTTCAGCAAGGCCTGGCAACGCAGTATCCAAGCCAGCAATCCCCAGGAGCGGATTCAGATCAAGCAGGCCATCTTTGATGCCAGCTGCCACATCAATCCCCAGGCCTTGGCCCAAGGCCAGCGGCCCTGGGCGGCGCTACTGAGCTGCGCCGATGCACGGGTGGCACCGGAGTGGTTGTTTGGCGCCGGCTCAGGCGAGCTCTTCCAGGTGCGGGTGGCCGGCAACAGCGCCTTCAACGACGGCATCGCCAGCCTGGAATTTGCCGTGGCCGCCCTTGAGGTGCCCTTGATCGTCGTCATGGGCCACAGCGGCTGCGGTGCCGTCGCCGCCGCCATGGGCTCGGAACCGCTCACACCGCTGCTGGAGGACCTGGTGCAGCCGATCCGCGCCTCACTGCAACCCAACGACGACCTCACCCAAGCGATTCAGGGCAACGCCCGCTACGCCGCCGGGCAGCTGGTGAAGCGCAGCCAGGTCCTGGCGGACGCCCAGGCCAGCGGCAAGGTCAAGATCCAGCCAGCCTTCTTTGACATCCAATCGGGCCGGGTCAGCGCGGTTTAACCCGCCACCAGGCGCCGGAAGGTCTTCTTGCCCAGCTGCAACACCTTGCCGGCCAACTGATCGGGCCCTGCAAATTCCTGGTTGGGATCTGCCAGCTTCTCGCCATCGAGCTTGACCCCACCGCCTTGGATTTGGCGGCGTGCCT
>NZ_JAFMFX010000051.1:0-12214 GCF_017855895.1 Vulcanococcus sp. CPBay_Sum15L08_68
CTGGATGCCCACCGAGTGCATCCGAACCAACTCCGGACGCTCCAAGCTGCCGCTGAGGGCCTGGGCTTCAAAGGCCGCCAGCTCCTGCAGGCGCTCCACCGTGACCTCCCGGCCAAAGCGCTGCTCACACAGCACCCAATAGAGCCCGAAGTGGCGGGCTTCACTGGCCAGGAGCTCGCCATAGAGGGCTTGCAACTCGGCATCCGGGCTATGGGCCGCCAAGAGGGCCATGCGCTCATGGCTGCGGGCCTCGATTAAGCCCGCCACCAAAAAGGTGTCCAGCATCCGCTGGGGTTCCGCCTTGCGGACCTGGGCCATCAGGCTGGAGCCATAGGCCGGAGCCGGCAGCTGCTTCAAGGGAATACCGCGGCGCTGCAGTAGCGCCAGAACCTGCTCAAAGTGCTCCAGCTCTTCGCGGGCCAGGGCGCTGAGCTGCGCGCCCAAGGACTCATCGGAGGGATAGCGGAACATCAACTGCAGGGCGACCCCCGCCGCCTTGCGTTCGCAGTGGGCGTGGTCAATCAGCACCAGATCAGCGCGGGCCACGGCCTGCTCAAGCCAGGCCTGGGAGCTGGGGGCCGCCAGCCACTTCACCCGAGCCGCCTGGCTCTCCAGGAGCACGGTCATGGCTGCGTCCGCAACTTGGCCACCAAGCCCTGGAGCGCCAGGGAATAGCTGGCCGGTCCAAAGCCGCTGATCACCCCCAGCGCCTTGTCGGCCAGATAGGAGTGATGCCGAAAGGCCTCGCGGGCATGCACGTTGCTCAGGTGCAGCTCCACATAGGGAATGGCCACCCCCAGCAGGGCATCCCGCAGGGCTATCGAGGTATGGGTGAGCGCTCCGGCGTTGATCAAGATCCCGTCCACCTGGCCGCGGGCCTGATGGATCCGATCGACGAGGGCTCCCTCGTGGTTGCTCTGAAAGCAACTGAGCTGGACGCCCAGCGCCTCCGCTTCTGCGCCCAGCCGCTGCTCGATGGCATCGAGGGTGTCGGCGCCGTAGAGCCCCGGCTCACGCTGTCCCAACAGATTGAGGTTGGGGCCGTTCAGCAACAGCAGATGCATCGGTGCCGGCCAGGGTCAAGGTCCACTGCGGCGATCGTAGGGAGAGTGCCTAGTGGGGCCCCACCGGCTGGTAAGTTCTTGGGGTGTGGTTCGGGTCGGTGCCCGAGTGGTTAATGGGGGCGGACTGTAAATCCGCTGGCTCTGCCTACGTTGGTTCAAATCCAACCCGGCCCACCTTCCACATGCCCTTGTAGCTCAGCGGTAGAGCACTCCCTTGGTAAGGGAGAGGTCACGAGTTCAAGTCTCGTCAAGGGCTTCCAAAAATCACCGACAAGTCAAGCGGCACCAGACTTGTCACCCCACCGGCTCTCAAGCCGGTTTTTTATTGCAATGACCCGCACGCGGGCCAGATCAGGGGCCCCAGTGATACACATTTCAGCCGATACCTTGATGAAGAACCACAAGATTGGCGAGCGGCTTGAACGTGCTGGTTGGTAATTTTCAACCACGAATCCGTCGGCCTTCTTGAGCGGAACACCCCCACAATCACTGCGTTGCTTGATCGTGGAAGACCAGCTGATGTTTCTTCAGCTGCTGCGCTCGCTACTGGAAGCCATGGCCGGCATTGAAGTGATCGGCTCAGCGACCAGCTGCCAAGAAGCCCAGGAGCTCTGCGAGCTGGATGCACCCGACCTGCTGGTGCTCGATCTGGCCCTGCCGGATGGCGAGGGATTGGACGTTGCCCGGGCCCTGCATCGGCGGTCGCCAGAGTCCAAGGTTGTGGTGCTCTCCGGCCAGGCCTCCAGCTTTGTCTGTCCGCCTGAGCTCCTGAGCCAAATCTGCGGCGTTGTGGACAAGACAGCCGCCTTCCAGCAACTGCATCAGGTTCTCGAGCAACTGGTGCCGCAACCCATCGCAACGCTGACACCGCGCCAACAGGAGATCTATGCCCTGATTGGCCGAGGCCTCAGCAATAAGGAGATCTCGAAAGAGACCGCCCTATCGATCGCCACGGTGGAAACCCACCGCAAAGCCATCGCCCAGAAATTGGGACTCTCTGGCGCCGAACTGGTGCACCAAGCCTCGCGGCTCGCCCCCCTCACCATTGCCCAAGACACCTAGATGGCTCCACGTCACTTGCTGAGCACCCCCAGAAAACTGGCCAATCGGCTGGCCCTGCTGAGCGCGCTTCAGCTCGTGCTCGTCGGAGGCAGCCTCAGCGTGCTGAGTTTCGCCATCGGCCGACGCAGCGGCCTGGAGATCAGCGAGACCTACCGCCAAAACGCCTCGGTGGTGGAACTCTCGACGCGTCTCTCCCGCAAGCTCAGCTACCCCCGCTGGATCAACACCCTCAACCTCGCCTGGCTGGAGCAAAACCCAGGACGTGTTTCGGAGTATGCGGCGATGGCCGAGCGCTTCTGGAACCAGATGCGTGCCTTCCCCGTGGATTACATCAACTACGGCGGAGCCGACGGCCGTTTCATCGGCATGGAGCGCGGCGATGACGGAGAGCTGCTGCTCAACGAAGACACCAGTCGCAGCGGCCGGGGCTCGATGGCTGTCTATGCGATGAAGCAGGGACAACGGGGTGAGCTGCTGGAGCGCATTCCAGGCATGACCGAAACCCACGAGGAAGCCTGGTACACCGACACGGCCAAAGCAGGCAAACCCCTCTGGAGTTCGATTTACGCCTGGGAAGACCAGCCCGAGATTTTCTCGATCTCCTACAACGCGCCCCTCTTTGGAGCCAACCGCAACCTGCTTGGGGTGGTGGGGGTCGACATGGTTCTCTCCCAACTGAGCACCTGGCTCGAGCAGGTCTGGAAGGGCCGCGATGGTTTGGCCTTGATCGTGGAGCCCGACGGCACCCTGGTGGCGAGCTCAAGACCCAGCCAAACCCTCAGCCGCAGTAAGGGCCAAGTGGAGCGCTCCCGATTGGCCGCGCTGAGCGACCCGATGGCGCAAGCCCTCCATCAACGGCTCAAGGGGGGAGCCAACGGCAAACCCGAGCGTGCCCAAATCGATGGCCATCCCTATTCCCTGGTGGCCACGCCCTGGGGCACCGATGAAGGACTGAATTGGATCCTGCTGACCAGCCTCACGGTGGAGCCCGGCACGGCCGCTGCTGACCGGGACGCCCTAATCGCCTTGCTGGCCTCAGCCGGAGCCCTGGCCGGAGCTGCAGCCCTGACCAACAGACAGATCCGCAGCCTGCTCTATCCCTTACGCCAGCTCGAGAGCACCTCCGAGCAACTCAGCCAGAAGCTCAGTCAAGCCACATCACAACTGCAGCCGGAGAGTTTGCAGTTCCACAGCGGCGTGACCGATCAGTCCGGAGAAGAATTGGTCTCCCTGGATGGAGCCCTACGGCAACTGGTGGATGGCTACAACCGCCTCACCAGCGAGCTGAGGGAACGGGAAGCCAGCCTGGCGGAAGCGCGAGAGAAAGAGCGCTACCGCGATGCCCAAACCCTGGCACTGCTGAAAGACAAGTTGCGCAGCAGCCTGCAGGCTGCTGCCGTGGCCCACGAAATCAATCAACCGCTCAGCGTCTTGCTGCTCAACAGCCAGCTGCTGATCAAGCAAACGGAGAACGTCGACCTCAGCGCGCTCCCCAGCGGCTGGAAGCAACAGGTGGAGGGCATTCGCCACGAAGCCGATCGCGTCGTGCTCACGATCGAGAAGATGCGTGCCCTGCTGAGGAACGTCCAAACAGAGCATCAGCGCCTGAACCTGCGGGAGATCAGCCAGAGCGCCCTGCTCTACGCCCGCTCGGGGGGCAGCACGGCCCGCGTGGCCATCGACAGCATGGCCCTGGAACGCGAGGACGCCCCCGCCTGGATTGAAGGCGATGCGGTGCAGATCCAAATCGCGATCGTCAACCTGCTGCGCAACGCCGCCGAAGCCCTGATCGACGCCCAGACCGCCAAGCCCTGGATCGGCATCAGCATCGAGGCCCAGGGGGATCAGTGGTGCCTGGACGTCGCCGACAACGGACCGGGCCTGCCGCAAAGCCTGCTCGATCAACTCCCCCTGCAAACCAGCAAAGCCAGCGGCAGTGGCCTGGGGCTGTTTGTGGTGCAAACCACCATGGAGAACCACAGCGGCCAGCTGGACGTTGCCACCAGCCCCCAAGGAGGCGCCTTGCTGCGGCTGCGCTTCCCTGCCCTACCCAGTTCTGGGGATTGATCAGACCTATAGGGGTCATGCACGGTGTGCATACCTCGGGGTCAAGGCCTTGGCGGACCTACTGCTGGAAGGGATCCCGGTGCTGGATCTGCTGGAGATCACCAGCAGCACGACCGCCGTGGCCCAGCGAATCCAGCGCGACCAGAGCTCGGTCTCTCGGATCTACCGCCATGTCAGCCAAGTCCTGAATCTGGACTTCCAAAAACGGAGCAACGGCCTCTATCAAGCCCAAGCCAATCAGCCCTTGCTGGCGAGCCTGCGGTTGGCCTCACAGCAGATGCGTCTGGCTCTGATGCCGAGCCAACTGCGCTGGCTCCACAGCCTCGATGAGCCATTGCTGCTGGGTGACCTCGGCCTGCGGCTTCCCCCAGCGCTGCCCCTGACGGGCAGCCGGCAGCCCGAGCGCTTGGCCGCACTGCTGGAGGGGCGACTCCTGGATCTTGTTCTGCTCAGTGAGCCCCCTCTTCTGCCAGCCTCAAGCGCGCTGATCAGCCGGCCGGTGGCCGGAGAACGGATCTACGCACTGCTTCGTCAGGACCTCATCCAAACCCCTGCCATTCAGCAGGTGCTGGATCTCCAGAGCCCATGAAATGCTGAACAAGACCGGGGAGCTCTAGGGATGCTGAAGTCGATCGCACTGCGCCGGGTCTTGATCTATTTCGGGCTGAGCAGCGCGGGCGTTGCGGCGGTCAGCCAACTGGAATTGGATCAACGCAGCGCGGGCGTGATCTATGTGCCGATGTTCATCGGCATCTATGTCCTCTCCCGCTGGATTGAATCCAAGCTCTCGGCCACCCCTCCGTCCGTGAGCCCCGAGGCGGACTCCGAACTCCCCAGCAAGGGCTTCATGGCGAAGTCACCCAAGCCCTAACCACGGGATTTCCGCCGCTGTCCATAGGGTGTCTCAAGCCCTGCCCGTCCATCTGTGCTCCAGCTGACTACCCCCATCGCTGCGATGCGTCAGCTGGTTGTGGGTGGAACCACCCGCCCGCTGCAGTGGCGCCTCGAGCAACTGGATCGACTCGATGCCGCCCTCAGCGCCCACAGCGACGCCGTCCTGGAGGCCCTGGCCAAGGACCTGGGGAAGCCTGATGTCGAGGCCTACTTCGAGGTCGTCGCCGTTCGCCAAGAGATCAGCCTCTGCCGCCGGCAGCTACGGCGCTGGATCGCCCCCAAAAAGGTCAGCGTTCCCCTGAGCCAGCGGCCAGGTCGCGCGGAAGTGATCGCTGAACCCCTGGGCTGCGTCCTGATCATCGGCCCCTGGAATTACCCGTTCCACCTGGCGATTCAGCCCCTCGTCAGTGCCCTAGCGGCCGGGAACACCGCCATCCTCAAACCGTCGGAGCACGCACCGGCAACGGCTCAGCTGATCAGCAGCCTGATCGGGGAGGCCTTCCCGCCCGAGATCGTCCAGGTGGTCCAAGGGGATGGGAGCACCGCCCAGGCCCTACTCGCTGAGCGGTTTGATCACATCTTTTTCACTGGCGGAGAGCGCATCGGGAAGCTGGTCATGGCCGCTGCAGCCCAGCACCTCACCCCCGTCACCCTGGAGCTTGGGGGCAAGAGCCCGGCGGTGGTCCTCAGGGATGCAGACCTCGAGGTCACCAGCCGCCGGTTGGTCTGGGGCAAGTGCCTGAACGCCGGGCAAACCTGCATCGCCCCGGACTACCTGCTGGTGGAGCGCAGCGCCCGGACGTCACTCATTCAGTCCCTGGGCGAGCGCCTCACGGCTTGCTTTGGCGAGGAGCCTCTGGACTCCAGCGACCTGGCCTCGATCGTCAACGACGCGCAGTACGCGCGGCTTAGCGCCCTGCTTGAGCGGGCCCGCGAGCGGGGCCAGGTGCTGCTGGGGGGGACCTGTGATCCGGAACGCCGCCGGATCGCCCCGACCGTGATCCAGGTGAACGATCGCGAGGATCCGCTGATGCAGGAGGAGCTCTTCGGTCCCCTGCTTCCAATCCTCGAGGTGGATGGATTGGAGCAAGCGATCGAGTGGATCAACCAACGCCCCAAACCGCTTGCTCTCTATCTATTCAGCAGCTCCCAGCAGAGCCAAGAGACGGTGCTCAACACCACCAGCTCCGGTGGTGTCTGCTTCAACGATGTGGTGATGCAGGTCGGGGTTCCCGAACTCCCCTTCGGCGGCGTCGGCGCCAGCGGCATGGGGGCCTATCACGGCAAGGCTGGCTTCGACACCTTTTCCCACCAGCGCAGCGTTCTGCGCCGGCCCTTTGCCCTGGATCTGCCCTTCCGTTATCCCCCCTACGCCGGACGACTCCCCCTGATGCGACGACTCCTGGGCTGAAGCCATTTCCATGCCTTATGGGAGGGGGACTGGCGCCCGCCTCCAGGCCCCGTATGGTGCGCCCAGTCGACCGTTGTTAAACCCAATGCGCCGCCGCTCTGCCGCCGCTTTAGCCCTGGCCCTTCTGCTTCCCCTTCCGGGGTTGGCCGGCGAGGTGGTGGTCAAGCGCGGTGAGACCCTCTCCGAAATCGCCGATCGCTACGGGACCACGGTCAATCGGCTGATGGAGATGAACGGCCTGCGGGATGCCAACGACCTCTGGGCCGGCAGCCGCATCAAGGTGCCGGGCAACGTCTACAGCGGTGGGGGATCGGGCAACTACACGGTCAAAGCGGGCGAGACCCTCTCTGAAATTGCCGATCGCTACGGCACCAGCGTCAACCGCCTGGTCCAGCTCAATGGCCTGCGGGATGCCAACGACCTCTGGGCTGGCAGCCGTATCCAGGTGCCTGGCGCCAGCGCCCGCCCGCGGGTGGCCGTGAACAAAAACGCCAAGACCCACCAGGTGCAACCCGGCGAGAGCCTCTCCTCCATCGCCGATCGCTACGGCGTTTCGATGCAGCGCCTGATCGCCATCAACGGCATCAGCAACCCCAACCAGGTCATGGCCGGCAGCACCCTGACCCTGCGCGCCGCCAGCAAGCCCAAACCCAAGCCCAAGCCCGCTGCTCCTGTTGCCGCCAAGCCGAAGCCAAAGCCCGCAGCAGTGGTGGCCGCCAAGCCAGTGAAAAAGGCTGAGCCCGTTGCGGCCAAGCCTGAACCCGCCAAGACCGAAGTCGCCAAAGCTGAACCGGTGAAGGTCAAGCCCTCGGTGGCCACCACCGTCGCAGCAACAACCGTGGTGACCCAGCCCGAGAAGAAGGCTGAGCCCGTCAAGGCTGAAGCCGCCAAACCAACGGTTGCCAAGGCCGAGGTCAGCAAAACCCAGGCATCGAGCACAACCGCCGCGGGCAGCACGCCCGACTGGCGCAGCTATGGCCCCCTGCAGGTGGATTGGGCCAATTGGCAGGCCATGGGCGGCAGCTACGTGGCCCCAAGCCTCAACAGCGAAGGGCAGCCCCTCTACCTGGCCATCAACTGCAACGCCAAGCGCCTGAATGCCACCGGTCAGTCGGGAGCCTGGAAGACCTGGGATGCCCCCCAGAGCGACTTTGAGCAGCGGCTGATCACCGATCTCTGCAAGGCCAAGCCCGGCTGATCAGGCCGCCAGCTTCAGGGTCCAGGGCTGGCGCAGGAAGCGGCGGCCCGCAGGCCTGAGCCAGAGGCGCTGACTGCCGTCATCGCTTTCGCTGATCAGGTCCTCCTGCACCAGGCGCCGCGCTAACCAGCGCCACTGATCGACCTCATCCCCTTCGGCCTTGGCCAGGTCCTCGCCGAGGCTGCGCAGGTCCACACCGCTGCGTTGGTCCAGTTGCTCCAGGACCTGGGAGGCCATCTCAGACCAGTCCCGCACCCGCGGGGCCTGGCTGCAACGATCGCAGCGACCGCAGGGGGGAACCAGCTCCCCCACCGAGAGCAGCAGGGCCTGCTCACGGCAGCCCGCCCCCTCGGCAACCGCCTCCATCCGCCGCAGCTTCTGCTGGGAGAGCTCTGCGCGGGTGCGGTCCTGCGGATCCCCGGATTCCTCGGCCGAGGAGCGAATGGCCCAGGCCAGGCTGGAGCGGTCCTCGGGGTCAAAGAGCACGATGCAGCGTGCGGGCAGGCCATCACGGCCGGCGCGGCCGGACTCCTGGAGGTACCCCTCGGTGCTGGCCGGAAGATCCAGGTGCAGCACCAAGCCCACATCCGGCCGATCGACACCCATGCCAAAGGCCACGGTGGCCACCAGGACGGGCATCTCGTGCTCCTGGAAATGGGTCAAGGCCAGGGCACGACTCTCTGGATCCATGCCGGCGTGATAGGCGATCGCCTCGACTCCGCTGTCGCTGAGGCGCTTGGCCCAGCTCTCCACAGACCGCCGGGTTCGGGCATAGATCAGGACCGCTCCGCGCGCCTCCTCCAGCGCCTTGAGGACCTCCGGCAGGGGGTCCGCCGGACGACGGCGCATCACATAAGACAGGTTGTCGCGCCGGGCTGAGCGCACCTGAATCAGGGGACGCCGCAGCTCCAGCAGGCGAATCAGATCGGCGCGGACCCGGGGGGCTGCGGTGGCACTGAGGGCCACCACCGGCACCCCAGGGCAGAGCCGGCGCAACTGACCCAGGCGGCGGTAGTCCGGGCGGAAGTCATGGCCCCAGGCACTGATGCAGTGGGCCTCATCAATGGCCAGCCCGACGAGTTTCCCCTCCTCGTGAATCTCCTCCAGCAAGCGCCGGGTGGCCTCCACCTGGAGCCGTTCGGGCGCCAGATAAAGCAAGCGCAGGCGATTGCTGCGCACCCGCTGCAGCAGGTCTCGCCGGCGCATGGGATCCAGACCGCGGTGCAGGCAGGCCGCTGGAATACCCCTTCGCTGCAGGTGTTGCACCTGGTCCTCCATCAACGCCACCAGGGGCGAGATGACCAGCACCAGACCCTCCCGGACCAAGGCTGGGAGTTGATAGCAGAGGGATTTCCCCGCACCGGTGGGGAGCACCGCCAGGCAGTCCTGGCCAGCGAGCATCGCCTCAATCACCGGGCGCTGGCCAGGGCGGAAGGCAGACCAGCCGAAGTGCTCCTGGAGGGCGGAGTCGAGGGAATCGCTCATCAGGCGGATCTCAGCCGGCCTGAGCCAGCACCGCGATTGCCGGAGCCTCGAGCTGATCGGGGGATTCCTCCACCAACTGCAAGCGCACGCGCTTACCGCCGGCGAGTTCCCCGAGGGAGACGCGCATGGTGTTGCCGCTGAGGGTTTGCAGGGCGGTCAGCAGCTCCCGCAGGTGGGGGGTGCTGCTGCCGCTCTCGACCCAGAGACGCTCCTGAAGACCGTTGAGGCGGCGCCAGCTGGTGTGGAGCTTGAGGACCGCCGATTCCAGGGCCTGGGCTTGCCCAACGGCATCGGAGAGCAGTCCCAGGGCATCAAGGCGCAGGGCCTCCTGCATCGCCTTATCGAGATCCAGCTCCCCCTGCTGGAAGGCCCGAACGGCCAGGCCGGCTTCCGAGGCTTTGCTCAACCAACGGGCGGTGCTGGTGACGTCCTTGACCCGCTCGAGCTCGGGCTCTTCACGCAGAACCTTGCGGAGATCCTCCTGCTGGTCGTCGGGCAGCTTGGCCAGCTCCTTCACCAGGGGGGCAACGGCCTTGGGCGGAAGCAGATTGTTCGCCGTGCGTTCCCGAATCTCTTCCGGCAGGAGCGGGCTGGTGGCTGCCGTGAACTCGTCGGTGAGTTGACGCACCTGTTTACGGGTGATCTGCTGGCCGTCGTTGGCGGCCTCGCCGATCATCAGCTGCACCTCTGGATCGGACTGGGCCGTCTCCATGAAGGCCCGCTTGGAGAAGTTGTTGACGCTGGTCTCCTCCAGGACCCCCTCCCCGAGCATGTGATCGGCGGATTCGGCCAGCTGAATCAGGGCGTAGGCGCGGGTTTTGCTGATTTCCTGTTCCCGCAACCACTGCAGGAAGCCGCCCCCGCGGGTATCGCCGCCACGGCGCTCCCGGTCCCGCACGCTGCGCAGGATCCGGCCCCGCCAGATCTCGGTCTGCAGGTCAAAGCGATCACAAATGGCCCAGGCCTCCTCAATGCGGGCCAGGAACTCCATCGAGCTGATGCTGTCGCTTTCGGGATCAGGCAAGTCGAGGCTGAAGGAGGGGGCCTCGGCCATGGGGAAACGCTCAGTGGAGGTCGATGGTGCCACGTTTCGTGACGGGCTGGCTTTGGGGACTCCCGCTACGGGTAAATTCCCAATGACAGCCACCCCTTTACAGCGCAGCGATGGCCATCTCCCGCGGTGACAAGGTGCGCATCAAGCGTCCTGAGTCCTACTGGTTCAACGATGTGGGCACCGTTGCCTCCATCGACACCTCCGGCATCCGTTACCCCGTCGTGGTGCGCTTCGAGAAGGTGAACTACAACGGCGTCAGCGGCTCCGAAGGCGGCATCAACACCAACAACTTCGCCGAGAGCGAACTCGAGAAGGCCTGATCCAGGCGCTCAAGATCTCGCAGTGATCCCCGGCCTGGGTTCAGGTCGGGGATTTTTGCTGTCTGGTCTGCGTGGCAATCTGTGGCCACCAACGGTCAGGGATCACGGGTGCCAGAGCTCCCCGAAGTGGAAACGGTGCGCCGCGGACTCGAACGCCAGACCCGTGGCTTCACGATTGAGCGGGTCGAGGTGCTGCGGGCCCGGGCCATTGCCGCTCCACCGGTCCCCGCGCAGTTCTGCTCCGCCCTGGAGGGATGCAGCGTCGATCAATGGATGAGACGCGGCAAATATCTGATGGCCAGCCTGAAGCGATCTGAAGAGGACGCTGGTCACTGGGGGGTGCATCTGCGGATGACCGGTCAGTTCCTCTGGATGGAGACCGCCAAGGAACCCTGCAGCCACACACGCGTGAGGTTCTGGAATCCCGAAGGCCAGGAGCTGCGCTTCGTGGATCTGCGCAGCTTCGGTGAGATGTGGTGGGTCCCCCCCGGTGAACCGCTGGAATCGGTGATGACGGGGCTGAAACGCCTTGGCCCAGAACCCTTCAGCGCGGCCTTCACGCCCCAGTACCTGCGGCAGAAACTCAAAGGGTCATCGCGGGCCATCAAGACGGCACTGCTCGATCAGGCCCTGGTGGCCGGCGTGGGGAATATCTACGCGGATGAGTCCCTGTTCATGAGCGGCATCGCGCCTGAGGAGCGGGCTGGATCGCTCAAGCTCAAGCAGTTGGAGCGGCTGCACAGCGCCTTGGTGGAGGTGCTGACCACCAGCATTGGGGCAGGCGGCACCACCTTCAGTGATTTCCGTGACCTGACGGGAACCAATGGGAACTACGGCAATGCCGCCTGGGTCTACCGCCGCACCGGCGAGCCCTGCCGGGTCTGCGGCACACCGATCCGTCGTGACAAGTTGGGCGGCCGCAGCAGCCACTGGTGCCCCTCCTGCCAGGGTGGAAGAACCCCCTGAGCGGGACGCGACGATGCCCGATGCCAACACCACAGCCCTCGCCAAGGCCCTGTGCGGAGCGATGGCTGAGATCCATCGGCGGGGCTGGTGCGACGGGACGGGCGGCAATTTCAGCTGTCTGCTGGATGGGGACCCCATTCGCCTGCTGATGGCTCCCAGCGGAGTGCACAAGGGGGCGGTTGCTCCGATCGATCTGATTCAGGTGAATCGGGAAGGGCATGTGGTGCTGGGCAATGGCAAAGCCAGCGCCGAGACCGCCCTGCACCTGGAGATCGTGAAAACCTGCGGAGCCGGTGCAGTCCTGCACACCCATTCGCAGGCCGGAACGCTCCTCTCCCAGTGGGCCCTGAAGAGCAAACAGGGCAAGCTCGAGCTGAGCGGCCTGGAGATGCTCAAGGGGCTGGATGGCATCAACACCCACGACTGCTCCGTGGAGGTCCCTGTCCTGGCGAACAATCAGAACCTCTCTGAATTGTCAGCGCAGGCCAGACCGCTGCTGAGCAACGCACCCCAGGGACTACTGATTGCCGGCCACGGGCTCTATGCCTGGGGACGCAGCCTGGGCAGTGCGATGCGTCACCTAGAGATCCTGGAGTTTCTACTGGAGCAGCGCTGGAGGCAACTGCTTCTCGAGGCAATCCTGGCCAAATAAATGATGACCGTTACGCACATCCTTCTTGATATCGAAGGGAC
>NZ_JAFMFX010000052.1:0-12133 GCF_017855895.1 Vulcanococcus sp. CPBay_Sum15L08_68
ACGTAACGCTGACTACGTCACCCCCCCATCGGATACGGCTCAATTGGAGGAGCCATTCGTCGCCGCATGACGGGTTCGATCGAGATCCCCACGTCATCCACCACGCCTCAGGTCAAACTCCACTACTGGACCAATGGCGGAGCCCAGAGCGTTGTTGTCCCCCTCGATGAGGAGGTCCAGCGCCACCGCCTGTTGCTCTCCAACGGAGCCGTCCTGCTCAAGCGGGAACTGATGGCCGCCTAGGCAAAAAAAAAGCCCCGCCAAAGGCAGGGCTTTTCGGGATTCGCTTCAAGGGTGTGACCTTGTTTCCACCTTTGAGGCGAATCCACTCCTCACACGCACCAACCGTCGCCAGAGGACTGGCACAGTGCCAGTTCTTTGTAACCAGTTGTTCAACCGCACAGGCTCTGGGACATTCGCTTCCCTAGAACGGCGCTTGGAAACATTCCATTCCAACCTCACACCACGGCAAGCCCCCTCGGCATGAGGGGGCTTTTTTGTGACTGGAGCTTGCCCACAAAAAACCCCGCCGAGGGCGGGGTCGGGGGGTGTGAGGAATGGTGCAACCCATGCAGGTAGACCATGCCGCCGGCATGAACCAGTGGAGCGCTGATGGCCGCTGTTCCACCTCGGCGGTACTTCTGCTCTAGCCAGGACCTGGGCGGTTGGCAGCGGGTGCTTCTGCTTAGTTGCTGACGATCAGGGTCTGGGCTGCACTGCGGCGGACCAGCTCGGCCAGGCTCAACATCTCGGCCCTGTGGATCAGGCCGATGCAACCGCCGGTTCCGCTGTTCCAGTTGCGGCCTGCACTTGGGTCCAGGTGGATTCCTAAAACGCGGCGGCCCGTGCGGAAGAGGGGCTCGAGGCCGATCCAGACGGGGCCGAGCTCCCGCGGATACTCATGGCCCAATG
This sequence comes from Vulcanococcus sp. CPBay_Sum15L08_68, assembly GCF_017855895.1. Lineage (NCBI taxonomy): Bacteria > Bacillati > Cyanobacteriota > Cyanophyceae > Synechococcales > Synechococcaceae > Vulcanococcus > Vulcanococcus sp. CPBay_Sum15L08_68. The sequence continues at coordinate 913 of NZ_JAFMFX010000052.1, forward strand.
GTTCGACTGCGCCGATCGAATAGGTCCCTGGCGGGAGGGGCGCCTGGCTACCCAGTTGGTGCCGGTTGGCGCCTTGGTATTCCGCCCGTCCGCTGACGGCTTCGAAATGCCGCACCGGTTGTCCAGGGATCTCGAGTTTCAGGTCCCAGATCGGATCCCCTGTGCGGGGGAGGCGGCGGTTGGTGCGCTCAAACGTCAGCCTTGGGGCCGGCGCTTCCGGCTCGGCAATGGCCAGCTCTTGGGCCGCGGCGGATGGTGCCAGGGTTGCGGCGAGAACGCAGCCACCCAGCAGCTGACCAAGCTTGCGACCCATGGGACTCCCGCGTGAGATCGGGGTGTCCTAGGGGGATTTCTTTTTCTCTCTTCAGAGAAAAACCAGTTGTGCAGTCGGCTCAGCGGCTGTCAGGGCTGACATCGCCTCCTGTGGTGGTCAGGGTGACTTCAGGCGATTGCGGTTCTGAGGCTGCCGATGGAGAGGGAACTGAGCCAGGTGCTCACGCAGTGCCATCACCTCACCAGGCCCTATCGAATCGACAGCGGGGATGGATTCCGCCTGGATCGGATCGATCCGGGCGACACCCTCGATCTGCCCTCCGACAAGAAGGCGGCCCGAGAGGCACTCGAGCAGGGCGTTCAGATGCTCTCGGAGCTGCAGCAGCGTCTTTATGCCCAGAACAAGTGGGCGGTGCTGCTGATCTTTCAAGCGATGGACGCCGCGGGCAAGGACGGAACGATCAAACATGTGATGAGCGGGGTGAATCCCCAGGGCTGCCAGGTGACCTCCTTTAAAGCCCCCTCCGCGCTGGACCTTGATCACGACTACCTCTGGCGCGCCAATCAAGCCCTGCCGGAGCGCGGGCGCATCGGGATTTTTAACCGCAGTTACTACGAAGAGACCCTGGTGGTGCGGGTCCATCCGGAGCTGTTGGCCAAGCAGTCCTTGCCGCCTGATTTGGTCGGGCCAAAGCTCTGGAAACAGCGTTTCGAGGACATTCGCCACTACGAGCGCTATCTGAGCCGTAACGGGGTGGTGGTCCTGAAGTTCTTCTTGCACCTCTCCAAAGAGGAGCAAAAGCGCCGTTTTCTGCAGCGTTTGGAGCGTCCCGAGAAGAACTGGAAGTTTTCAGCGGCCGATATCCGCGAGAGGGGGTTCTGGGAGGACTACAGCCAGGCCTATGAGGAGATGATTCGCGAGACCGCCACAGCCCATGCGCCGTGGTTTGTTGTCCCGGCCGATCACAAGTGGTTCACCCGTTTGGTGGTCGCAGCGGCGGTGATTGAGCGTTTGGATGGCCTGGATCTGCGCTATCCCGAGGTCAGCCAGGAGGCAAAGCAGGCCCTGGCCCAGGCGCGCGAGCAGTTGCTGGCTGAGTGATGCGGTCGCCTGTCGTAGCGATCCGCTGACAGAGCCGCTGCTGCGTGAGGGAAGTCGGTGACGATAGGAGCCGTCGCCATCCAGGGCAGAACTGTGACGCAAAGCAACTCCAACGCCAAGAGCAGCAACCAGCGTCCCTTCGCCTGGATCCGCGACCTGATTCCCTCGGGGATCAAAGAAAAGATTAAGGAGACGGTTCCTGGGATCGCTCCGCCTTCCAGCGACTCCATCGAGGTTGTCGAGGGTGTCCAGGACGCTTCCACCCACGTGGTGTTTCTACCCCGTGATCCCCAATGGGCCTACTGCTTCTGGTCCATCAGCGCGGCGGATCGCAAGAGCGCCCAGAAGGCCGGTGCGACCCAGCTCTGCATTCGTCTAGCGGACGTGACGGGCCTAGGCGGCGAGCAGTCCCATCCCCACACCCTGCAGGAGCTGGTGGTGGATGGCAACGCCAGTGAATGGTTCTTGCCCGTGCCCCTCGATGGCCGCGACTACCGCGTCGAGTTGGGCTATCGCCTGCGCTCCGGTGGTTGGTATTCCCTGGCCTTCTCGGCCGTGGCTCACGTCCCAGGCATGGAGCCCTCCCAGCGCATTGCCGATGCCTTTGTTCCCTTCTCCCTGGAGGTTGGCCCGAGCGCTGCTCCTCAAGCGCTGACCACCCCCAGCTTTGGTGCGGGCGTGCAGCACGAGCAGCACTACCAGCGGGCGACCCTTCCCACCCGTAGCCGCCGCGTCGGCTCCGAGGTGCTGCACGAATACGACCTGGCGGGCCCTGGTCCCCTGAATGATTCCGGGGTGGGTGTCTGGGCCAGTGGCCGCACCGAGTCCGGTGCTGGCGCAGCCCGTCAGCGCTCCTTCTGGTTGGTGGCTGATGCCGAGCTGATCGTCTACGGCGCCACGGATCCTGCCGCCAGCCTGTTCATCGGTGACGAGCAGATTCAGCTGGAGCGCGATGGCAGCTTCCGCATTCACGTCCCCTTCCGTGATGGTGAGCAGCTCTACCCGGTTCGCGCGATTGCCGCTGATGGTGAGCAGGAGCGCTCCATTGCGATGGAGTTTGAGCGCCGCACCCCCCACGCTCGGGTCAACACCGCCGAAGAGGCCCAGACCGAGTGGTTCTAACGGCTGGTTTTCGACAGGTCTCGGAAACCCCCGCTTTCCGTTGCGGCGGTGCTAAAAAAATCCAGTTCTGATCGTTCCGGAATGGACTACCTCGTGCTTGCCTCCGCTGTCGCTCCCCGAGGCGTTCCCGTGATCCTGCCGGCCCTCGGCGGTGCAGGTTTGATTGCCCTGCTGGTCTTCTTCCTGTCTCAGGCTTCCGCCAAGAGCTGAGACCGTTCATCGAAGCCGCCGCGCCTAGTCCTGGGCGGCGGCTTTTTTGTGTTCGGCTTCGGCTGGATCGGGCTGCGTGAAGGTCAAGACGCAGTAGTAGCGCGTATTGCCGTAGCCGATCTCCACGTCGTTGCAGTTGCTGCTGGTCACCCTGGCCCCCTTGGGCAGTTGTGACATGGCCTCCTGCCAGGCCTGTTGGCGGCTAAGGGGTGATTGCGAGGAGACGGATCCTTCCGCAGCCAGGCCCTGCATTGAGAATCCAAGCAGTGCGGCGGTGCCGACGGCCAAGCTGCTCTGGCGCCAACCGTTCATTGGGGTTCAGCGGCTCTCTCCAGACATAGCTACGGACGGCTCCAGTCCGTTGATCCAGCGCCGACCGGCGGGGACCAAGGACCGCTCGACTTCCCGCCAGGGAAATCCCCCCTGCTTGCAGTCGAGGTCCTCCCCCATGCCGTAGCCCAGGCCGTCATGGACCTCCTCGAGGGCCTGCGGGAAGCTCAGCTGCTTGATCGAGGCGTAGACCCGCGCAATCGCGTTGACCTCGCCGGGGGTGCTGCTCCCGTTGGCGTAACGCTCACGTAGCGCTTGTGCAGAGTGCATGGGCTGGGCCTTCCCCTCTGCCCTCAAGGCTGGCAGCGGATTGCTGGGCTAGCTCGGATTGAGGGCCTGACATTCGAAAAACGTTTCCTTCAGGCTGCTGTGATCGCGATCCAGCGATCCCGTCCCTTGCATGGCCATGCTTAGCCGCGATTCCAGTCCGAGCAGCGCGGTGTAGCAGCGCAGTTGGTTGGCATCATCGGCGCGGTTTTTCAGTTGATGGGAGGTCCCCATCGCCGCGCTGCAGTCCGCCCGCGAACCACCGTTGAAGCAGCGCATGGCCGCCTGTTGCAGGCTGAGCAGGGACTGGGCCTGGGCCGCTGGAGCGGCCAGCAGCGCGAAGAGCAGGAGCCAGCGGCGGTTCAACGGGGCATCGGCCGATGAGCGCAACACTAAGAAGCCGGCCCCGATTGGAGCCGGCTGCGGACGTCTTGCGTTGTGATCGCGCTAGTGCGTGTGCGGAGCCTCCTCGCTGTGGTCGTGCTGCCAGCGGGTCAGGGTCGCTGGGGAGAACTTGTGTCCATGCTTGCGGGCAACAGAAACGACGCAGCTGTTGTTCTCGCCGCACTTGTCGAGCTCGCGCTGCATGCTTGTGTTGCCCTTGGCTTTACGCATGAACAGTTCAAGTTGATGTCTTGACATGGCGTATTCCATGGAAAGATCCACCTACCGCTAGCGGTAGATCTGCTGCGATTGGCCTGAGTTCAGCTTCTCTCCCTGTTGAAGATTGTCTGTGTTTGTTCTCTCTATTCAGAGAAAAAGATCGGGTCTTGGCCCCCTCGGTAGGGTCATGGGCATGAGCGTTGCTTCCCCTCTGGTCCGGCTCCTGGGTGGTTGTGCGGCTGCCGTTGCCGTCTTGGCTGCTCCAGTCTTCGCGGCGGAGCCTGATCCCTATGCCCAGTTCATGGGGCACTACGAACGGGTCTTGAAGGCTCAGAATTCGGGCGATCTCTATCGCCTCTGCCGCTCCATGCAGGCGATGGATGGCCTGTTGATTGAGCACTTCGCCGTGTTTGAGCAGCGCGATCCCGCTACGGACTGGATGGAGGTGCGGGCCTCCTACAAGCCTGTCCTCGACGACCAGTGCGGCCAGGTCAGTGTTCCCCAGAAGAGCCCGCCGAAGGGGGATGCTCCTGCTGCCAAGCCCCAGAGCTAAGGCTCAGTCGTCGCTCTGCAGGAAGCGCGGAGCGAAGCGCCAGGCCAACACAAGGCTCGCGAGGCCGTAGGCCACAAAGGTGGTCGCTTGGCCGAAGCTGCCCGTGCCATACAGCTCACGCTCCAGCAGGACGTAATCCATCACGGACGCCACTGTCCCCCAGAGGATCACCCAAACCGAGACATAGGCAATGCCCTTGAGCGTGCGTTCCATGCTCACCACATCCACTCGTCAGGGGAGGGGATGCCGCTTTCGCGGCGCACCCGAGCGATGCGTTCGCTGGCGCGCTGCTGTTCTTCGCTGCGGCTCAGCCAGGGCCGAATCCGATTGGCCGCCTTGCTGGCATCCAGGGCGGAGGGCAGTCGGGTCAGCTTGTAGTTCGCCCCGTTATGGGTGGTGGTCTCCGTCATCGCGCTATCGGTTCAGCCAAAGCTTGATCGCAACCGTGGCGGCGGCCGCCGCCAAGATCCAATAGAGCCAGGTCAGGTTCAGCACCGTCGCCAGCACCAGGCCGATCACAAAGAAGACCAGAAATCGGCCGAGGGTCATTTCTGCTTCGCTTGATAAATCGACCCTAACGCACTGCGGCGGTTGCTCTTTCAGTGAAAGAAGCGGCCAAAAAAGAAGTGGAACTTTCCATGCCCAACGCGTTTTGTTGTGCAGCCTTGGCGGAGAGTTGATGCAGGCGTGATGTCCCAACCGGTGTTGGTGGTGGGTGCGGGGCCAGTAGGTCTCACCCTGGCGCTGGCCCTGCGTCAGCAGGACATCGCCGTTCGGGTGGTGGAACGGGAGCCGAAACCCTCCGAGCGCTCCAAGGCCCTGGTGATCTGGCCGCGGACCCTGGAGTTGTTGGATCTCCAGGGCTGCGTTGAGCCCTTCTTGAAGGCTGGGATTCAGGGCCATGGAGCCCGGATCCAGGCTGGTCAACGCCTGCTGGCGGCGCTCTCCTTTTCCAAGGTGCAGAGCGCCTTCCCTTACGCCTTGATGATTCCCCAGAACCGCACGGAGGCGGTTTTGACCCAGTTGCTGGCGGAGCGGGGTGTCTCGGTGGAGCGCCAGCTGGAACTCAGCGGGTTCGCCGCCTCCGATGGCGGTGTGACGGCCGAACTCAGCCGAGCCGATGGCAGCACGGAAACGATGGAGTGCAGTTATCTGCTGGGCTGCGATGGTGCCCACAGCCTTGTGCGCCATCAGCTGGGTCTGGCCTACAGCGGCGAAACCCTGGAATCGAATTGGGTTCTGGCGGACGTCAAGCTCGACGGCCCCGCAGCTTCCGATCAGGTGGCCGTGGTCTGGAATCCCGAGGGGATCCTGGCCCTGTTCCCGATCGTCGGAGATCGCTTCCGCATCATTGGCGATGTCTCGGGGACGGAGGCGGCCGATCCCAGCCTGGAGCAGGTTCAGAGCCTGGTGGAGCAGCGCTTGGGATCAGGCTTCCGCGCCCATGATCCGATCTGGCTCAGTCATTTCCGGATCAACGAGCGCAAGGTCGATCGCTACAGCGTCGGGCGGGTCTTCTTGGCGGGCGATGCGGCCCATATCCACAGCCCGGCCGGGGGCCAGGGCATGAACACCGGGATGCAGGATGCCTTCAACTTGGCTTGGAAACTGGCCCTGGTGCTGCAGGGCAAGGCGGGGCCACAGCTGCTGGAGACCTATTCCCCGGAACGCAGCGGGATTGGCGATCGGGTGCTGCGCAATGCCGGTGTGTTGACGCGGGTGGCTCTGCTGCGGCAGCCCCTGCTGCGTCGGCTGCGGAATCTGGCGTTCACGAATTTGGGCCGCAGTCGTCGCGTTCAAGGTCGCCTGGTGGCGCAGCTCTGCGAGACCGATCTGCACTACCGCGGCAGTGCCCTGGCTCCGGTTCTGGCTCGCTCAGGAGGCGGACTGCGCCCCGGTGAGCGCACGCCGGATCTGCCCTGCCAGGGCCCCAGTGGCCAGACGCGACTGCACGCCCTGCTGCGCTCCGGTCGCTTTGTGTTGCTGTCTGTTGGTGCGCCGCTGCCGCCGGCCGGCTCTGCCCTGGCGAGCGATTGGTTGGTTCCGGCCAGCGCAGAACCCCAGGAGGGCTACGTGGCTGGCCAGACCTATCTGATTAGGCCGGATGCCTACCTCTGCAGCAGTAGTCCCAGTGCCGATCAGGAGCGCCTTGTGGCCCTGTGGGATCAGTGGCGCTGAGCTGGTTTTCGACGAGTTGCATCGAAGAGTGGAAGATTTGATTAAGTCCGAAGAACGGATATTCAGGTTTGATCAGTTTTGGGTTGATCAGCAAAAAACACCATGTTCTGGCCTTTCCGGACTAGCTCCTCCATCGGTGTCGATCTGGGGACGGCGAACACCCTGATGTACGTATCAGGCAAAGGAATCGTCCTCGACGAGCCCTCAGTTGTCGCTCTTGATTTAGAACGCGGCATCCCACTGGAGGTGGGAGAAGGCGCGAAACGCATGATCGGTAAAACACCTAAAGCGATCCAGGCGATTCGTCCCCTGCGCGATGGCGTGATTGCTGATTACGCCGCCGCCGAGCTCATGATCCAAACCTTCATGCGCCGCGGTAATGCCGGTAAGTCCACCGCCCCTCGCATGGTGGTTGGCATCCCCAGCAGCATCACCGACGTGGAGCGCCGGGCTGTCCGTGAAGCCGGCATCACCGGCTCCAAAGAGGTCTATCTGATCGATGAGACCGTGGCCGCCGCCATTGGCGCTGGCCTGCCGATCACCGAACCCGTCGGCAGCATGATCGTTGACATCGGTGGTGGCACAACCGACGTGGCTGTTCTGAGCCTCGGCTCACCCGTGTCGAGCGAGTCCATTCGGATTGCCGGTGATGAAATCACCGAGAGCATTGCGGACTACCTCAAAAAGACCTATGGCCTGGTGATCGGTGAATCCACCGCTGAGAAGGTCAAGATCAGCATCGGCTCGGCCCATTCCAATGCCCGCAACGATGAGCGGCATATGGAGGTGAGCGGCTTCAACAACCGCACCGGACTTCCCGAGAGCATCACCGTCACCGCCGGTGAAATTCGTGAGGCGATCCAACAACCTCTTGGTGCCATCGTCGACTCGATTAAGCGCGTCCTGGAGAGCACTCCCCCTGAGCTCGCCGCTGACGTTCACGCCCGCGGAATCGTGCTCGCCGGTGGTGGTGCCTTGATCCCGGGGATCAGTGACTTGATTACTGAATCCACGGGCATCTTCACCATCGTTGCCGATGATCCGCTCCACTGTGTCGTCAATGGCTGCGGTCATGTTCTTGAGGATTGGCAGAACCTCAAGCGCTGCACCAGCGCTGACGCCTAGGTCCGCTCTCCGGCCTTAAAACACTGGCCCCCGGATCACCCGGGGGCTTTTTTGTGTCCTAGCTGGCCTGGGTGAGGGCCAGGAGTGCCAGCACCTTGTCTTCCAGTTGGTTGATTCGTCTCCACTGCGCGGTGCCCATCGTGCTGGGGGCCAGTTCAGCGCGCAGGTCCTCCAATAGGCCCAGGGTCTCTCGGGCGGTGCTCTGGAGTGACGCCGTCTTGATCTTCATCAAGGATCCGCAGTCGAGCCCATCAAACAAGCCCCTTCGTTGGCGTCAAGGGCTGTTCTCTTCATGCCAATAGAGCAGGGAGTTGGCTCGGTGCAAACCAGTGACGGTCTGGCAGAGGCCTGAGGCCCAGCAGACCCGGTAGTCGCCATCACGCAGGGCTTCGATGCTGGAGCCCTTGGGGGTGATCACCAGCACCCGGTCTGGATTGATTGCGCAATGCTCCATCGCCTCCTCGTCTGCCGATCAGTCATGGCTCAGCTGCCTGGGGATTGGCAAGCCTGGGCCTGGCCTGAATTTTTCGCCTGCGCGAGGTATTTAGACAGTGTTAGGGCTGGTTCATGGACCAGATCCAACGACCAGAATTCGAGACTGTCCTCACGACGCTGCACCAGAGTTTCTCCGGTGATCGGGGTGTGGGACGGGCCTTTTGGGAGAAGGGGCTGATCGAGCGCGTGGAGTCCCATGCGCTCACGCCCCATCGCCTCAAGGAGGCCTGCGGATTGGTGCGCTCCTACGAATGGGCCGAGCACTACGTGCTGGAGGCCCCTGATCTCCATGAGGCCTGGAGCCGTTCTTTGGAGGTGCTGACCGCCACCAACAATCTGCTGGCCTGGGCCTCGGAATTGGGGTTGATCTATTCGCGCTCCACCAGTGCGGATTGATGCTCCTCGGGGCTAGAGCGTCGAGCGCCATTCGTTGAGCAGCTGGTAGCGCCACTCCGGCCTGATCAGCTCGCTGCGGAAGACCGCGAACTGGTGTTGGGGGTAGTCCGCTTCGGCGAGCGACTTGGCCTGCTGCCGGTTCTCTGCGACCACGTGGAAGCGGCCATAGTCAGCCGGCCCGGAGTGAAAGACCTCAAAAATGTGATTCATCGCGTCCATGGCCTCTGCCTCCGGCCTAGCAACGCGATGCCCTTGTCGTCAGCGCCTCAGCTCAGATACCAGCGCACCAGCGCCAAGACCTGGCCGGCTGGCCCAAAGCCCGTGAGCCATTCGCCAACCAGGGCCGCGGCAAAGCCGACCATGGCGACCCGGCCGTTGAGTTGCTCGACGGCCTTCAGAGCGGAGACGTCCCAGGGTCTCTGGGAGGTCATGCTCTTGCCGAAGGACTCGACCGGTTCGTAGCGGAACTCCTGTTTGTTCATCGCGAGCGCCTGGGCCGGATCAGAAACAGAAGGGAAGGTACTGGGTGTGGCAGGCGGCGTAGCCGTCAATCAGGGGACCCAGGCCGATCTGGTGGGCGATGCCCTGGCCGGTGAGGCCCTCGGTGATGATCCCGATCACGATGCCGAGCATCGCCATCCGACCGTTGAAGCGCTCGACCTGCTTGAGCTGCTGCGCGTGAATCAGCTCTTCAGCGCGGTTCTGGCACCACTGGTCTGTGACTTGGTTGTTGTTCATGACTGTTGGGGTTCGGATTTGAGTAGGGATGCGGCAATCCAGCCGGCGAAGAGAAGAACTGCGGTCAGGGCCATCGTTTATTTGCGGGTGGGGCCCAGGTCGCTGGGGCGAGAGAGCACATACACCACCCCTGCGGTCAGGAGCGCACCCACGACAACCATCGCTGTGATGGCCATCCCGTAATCGGCTTCCATGGTGGTGTTGCGAAACGTAAAGCAAATGTAACTCTCTGTAACGTGCTTTGGCAAGTCGTCTGCGCCGGCTCGACAGTCCCGTTAACGCGACCGGCAGCTTCCTTGTTCCGTTTCCTGTTCAACCTGCTCTGGTTTGTCCTGGGCGGACTGGTCATGGGCCTGGGCTGGTGGTTCGCAGGCCTGCTCTGTGCCATCAGCGTGGTGGGCCTGCCCTGGGCTCGCTCCTGCTTCGTGATCGGCAACTTCTCCTTTTGGCCTTTCGGTCAGGAGGCCATTTCGCGCCAGACCCTCACGGGCCGCCGCGATTGGGGTACGGGTCCCCTGGGGACCATGGGGAACGTGATTTGGTTTCTCGTGGCCGGTTGGTGGCTGGCGATCGGTCACCTGGCCTCAGCCCTGGCCTGCTTCCTCACGGTTGTGGGAATTCCCTTTGGCCTGCAGCACATCAAGTTGGCGCTGATCGCCTTGGCTCCCGTCGGCATGACGGTCGTTCCGAAGCGTTGAGCTGGGCTCATCCAGAAGCGAGGCCTTGAGCAGTCCGGCGATGCCCCAGATCAGTTCCAGCGGATCGGTGAGCAGCAGCACAACGGCAGGGCCTGGTCCCCTTCCCTAGCGACGCGGCTGGATCAGCGGATCGAGACGCAGGGTTCTGTTCAGCTTTTGCGCAGGTGTGTGTTGCAGGCCGTCGCTCTGGCTAGGACGAGGGTCCACCTCCCACTTGCCATGCTTCGGCGCTACCAGGTCTGGAGTTGCAGTTCCTCCACTCCGGGTGCGCGCTCAGTGCAGGCGGAGAACCGTGAGCAGGCCATTGCCCTGGCGCGGCGCTTCCATCCGACGGGCCCCCTGGTGGCCATCGACGCGGAGTTGATGGAGCTAGCGCACCCGATCGCTGGTGAAGGCGGCCACCATCCAGGCCAGCAGGCTGAGCACCGCGGCACCAAAGGCGAGGAAGGCCAATAGGACGTGTTCCATCGCTCCCTTTTAGGACGCTTGCCTGTGAATCGCTGCTCATGGCTAACGCCTCTGGCCCTCATTTGTCTCTGCGGCGTACTGGTGCCAGAGGCCTGGGCCCATGACGACCACGGAGCCGCTGGCCTCGGTGTCGAGGTCAGGGAACTCGCGAACTCCAGCAAGGAGTGGGATGGCCGGATCCTTCCGCCCTATCCATCCGGTCAGCCCCAGGTCAAGGTCCTGCGGATCACGATCCCTGCGGGGGTTCGTCTTCCCTTGCATTGGCATCCGGTGATTAATGCCGCGGTGATTCTCAAGGGCGCCCTCTCCCTGGAGTTGGCGGATGGCTCCAGGCGGACCTTTGGCGAGGGCGAGGCCTTGGTGGAGGTGGTCAATACCGTCCACACCGGACAGGCCCTGGGCGATGGCCCCGTGGAGCTGGTCGTCTTCTATGCGGGAGTGCAGGGTTCCCCTACGACGGTCCTGACCACAACGGCCCAGCCCCCGCGTTAGCGCCGGAGCGGCTGGCGGCCTGATGCCACATCAGCAAGGTCGCGAATTCGCGGTTCGCCCGTTCGCTATCGCTGGCGCACTGCTGGCGCAGCCAGGCGCAGCGAGCCAGGTGCGCGAGGTCGGAGGCCGGGAGGCTGATGGGGATGCCCTGCGAACCTGCTCAGCCTGCCA
>NZ_JAFMFX010000117.1:0-2642 GCF_017855895.1 Vulcanococcus sp. CPBay_Sum15L08_68
TCGGCCGCTGATCCACGGGCCAGGACTTCTCAAGCGGCGGTTCATCCGCCGCTTTTTTTGTGTTTCCACACCGGAGGCAGTCACGGGATCCTGACCACGACTGCCGATTGCACAAGGGATCGGGGAAAGTAAGTCCATTGATCCCGAAAGGAATCGGAAGCGCTGTGACCCAAGCCCTGACCTCATTGGCCCGCATGACCTTGCGCCAGCTGCGCCAGGTGGCCAGTGAACTGGGCGTGACGCTCTACAGCCGCAAAACCAAGGCTGAACTGGTTGATGCCATCGGCGAGCGCCAGGCCGACATCAGCAGCGTCGAGCAAGAACACAGCCCTCCGCCCAAAACCATCGACAGCACGCGCGTCGTCTTTCTGCCGCGTGATCCCCAGTGGGCCTATGTCTTCTGGGAAATCTCTGAAAGCGATCGCCAGCAGGCCTTCAAGGATGGAGCCAGCCAGCTCTGCCTGCGGGTCGCCGATGTCACTGGGGTGAGCGATGGAGGCGTGCACCCGCACACCCTGCAGGAAGTGCCCGTCGATAGCCACGCCACCGAGTGGTACCTGCCCGTGCCGCTCAGTGATCGCGACTACCGGGTCGAACTTGGCTACCGCGTCAACGCTGGTGGCTGGATCTCCCTGGCCTATTCATCGATCGCGCGGGTGCCTGCGCTCCACCCCAGCGAACAAATCCTCGATCAGTTCGTTCCCTTCAGCCTCGAGGCCCCGCTCGGCCAGGTGGATGCCGCTGGGATCGCCAGCCAACCCGCCACCACTCCAGACAACGGTCTGCACGAGCGGCTCTATCAAACCGCCACCAGCTTTGGACGGACGATTGGACGGGGCTCGGAGGCCTTCCATGAACTCGAGGGCGCCAGTGGCTCAGGCCTCAACGCGTCCGGTGCCGGCCTCTGGGCCAGCGGCCGCAATGAATCCGGCAGTGGCGTGGTCGGTCAACGCAAGCGCGCCTTCTGGTTGGTCGCCGATGCCGAGCTGATCGTCTACGGGGCCACCGATCCCTCAGCCCGCCTGAGCATTGGCGGCGAGGAGGTTCCCCTCTCCAGCGACGGCACCTTCCGGGTTCAAGTCCCCTTCCGCGATGGCGAGCAGGTCTATGCCATCGAGGCGATTGCGGCCGATGGCGAGCAGAAGCGCAACATCACCTTGAATTTCGATCGCAGCACACCCGAGGACAACAGCAACCCCAGCGACCAAGCTGTGGCCGAGTGGTTCTGATCAGAGCTCCCCAATGAAAGCCGTTGTTGCCTTCACCCCGCTGGCGGGAGCCGTGCTGTTCCCCATCGCCGTTCCCCTGCTGATGGTCAAGGTGGGTATTGGCGCCGGGGTCCTGGCGGCGGTGCTGATCAGCAGCCTCTGGTTTGGCTCGATGCTGCTGACCTCTGAGATGCCCGAGCACGGCTGAGGCAGACGGGGAACACTCGCTCCAGATCCGCCTGAGACCTTGATGCTGCAGCGGCCCGCTTTCAGCAGCCTGCTGACCCTGGCCTGCCTGCTGCAGGGCTGCGGCAGCGCCGGGCAGCTGATCGGCGCCGAGCGGGCGCCAGAGCTGGAGCAGCACCCGCAGATCAGGGCAGCCTTCAACCAACGGGAGGACCGCGGCTACATCAGCCCGATCAGCCGGCAGTGGCGAGCGGGTGAGGACCTCGAGGCGCTGCTGATCGAAGCGATCCGCTCTGCGGAGTCCGAGGTTCTGGTGGCCGTTCAGGAGCTCTCCCTCCCGGCCATCGCCCAGGCCCTTGCCGAGCAACACCGGCGGGGCATCCCGGTGAAGGTGGTCCTGGAGAACCTCTACAGCCAACCCTGGAGCAGCCAGCACGAAGCCGAGCTCAGCCCCCATCAGCGGCAACGCCACCGGCAGCTGCGCGCCTTGGCCGACCAAAACGGCGACGGGCAACTCTCGGAGAGCGAGCGGCAGCAGGGCGATGCCGTGGGCATCCTGCAGCGCGCGGGCGTCCCCCTGCTGGATGACACCGCCGATGGCAGCAAGGGCAGCGGCCTGATGCACAGCAAGTACCTGGTGGTCGATGGGCAGACCGTGGTGACGGGGTCGGCCAACTTCACCGCCTCAGGCCTCCATGGGGACCCGGGCGCGCCCCGAACCCGCGGGAACGCCAACCACCTGCTGCAGATCGAGAGCCCAGCGTTGGCCGCACTCTTCCGCGAGGACTTTGAGCGGATGTGGGGAGACGGGCCCGGCGGGCAACCCGATAGCCGCTTTGGCCTGGGCAAAGGTCAGCACGCGCCTCAGCGCATCCGTGTGGGAAGCAGCGAGGTGGAGGTGCTGTTTGCGCCCCATCGCCGCAGTGATCCCAACAACGGCCTGGCCTTGATCGCTTCCGTCCTCGCGGAGGCACGGGAGCGCATCGATCTAGCCCTGTTTGTCTTCTCCGCGCAGTCACTCACCGACCAACTGGCCGAGCGACTGGCGCAGCAGGTGCGGCTGCGGCTTGTGGCGGATCCAGGCTTTGCCAGCCGTCCCTTTTCTGAAGTCCTCGATCTCCTGGGGGTCGCCATGGCTGATCGCGACTGCAAGATCGAGAAGAACAATCAACCGCTCGAGCGGGCAGCCGAAGGCGTCGGCACACCGCAGTTGGCCCGCGGCGACAAACTGCACCACAAGTTCGCTGT